>SKUL01000242.1 GCA_007129985.1 Flavobacteriales bacterium | reverse complement strand
TGGCAGAGCTTTGAAAAGTTCAGTAACAAGTACACAAATATTTTGCAGTACGGATTGCTTCGGTTTTACCTGATGATTATCCTGCTGTTTCTCATTACGATGCTGGGATACAAGTTCTTCACCGGGGTGGAGTTGCGCTTTGACCCGCGCTTGTTCACGGACGTAAGCTTTTACGAAGGTGTGATTGTGGCACTGATGTTTATCTCCATTTTTCTGGTGGTGTTCTCACGCTCGCGACTGCACGCTGTGGTGGCGATGGGCGTGGTGGGCTACTCGCTTTGTCTTTTGTTTATGGACTTTGGTGCTCCCGACCTCGCCATGACGCAGTTTACGATTGACACCCTCACGGTGGTACTCTTTGTTTTGGTGCTGTACAACCTGCCCAAGTATCTGAACTATTCCAATCCACCTGCCCGGATTCGCGATAGCCTTATCGGCGCTGCCTTCGGGTTGATAATTACGCTTCTGGCACTGGAGGTTATCCAGGAGCCGCTCAACCGCGAAACCAGTAAGTTCTACGCCGACAATGCCTACCTGCTTGCCAAGGGAAAAAATGTGGTGAATGTGATTCTGGTGGATTTCCGGGGAATTGATACCCTGGGAGAAATCACCGTGCTTACAGTGGCTGCACTGGGTGTGTTTAGTTTAATCAGGCTGCAAATCGTTACCAAAAAGAACAAGTCATGAAGTCGCTGATTCTTCGCACCGCTGCCAATTATCTGCTGCCTTTGTTGCTGCTGTTTTCGGTGTTTATTCTGCTCCGCGGACATTATCTGCCCGGCGGAGGTTTTGTGGGCGGACTGGTGGCTTCGATTGCTTTTGTGCTTCACGCTTTTGCCAATGGTACAGAAAGCACACAGAAGTTTCTGGCCTATCATCCGGGCAATATGATTCCTGTTGGATTGGGAATTTCCGTGCTAGCCGGTTTGTTCCCTATGCTGCTCGGAGAGCCCTTTATGACAGGCCTCTGGTTCAAAGATCCGTTGCCTGTAATTGGAATGGTGGGCACTGCACTGTTTTTTGATATCGGCGTATTTCTGGTGGTTATCGGAGTTACGCTCACCATTATATTCACCATCGCCGAAACCACGAAATAAGCATGGAGTTTATTGTAGCCATATTAACCGGGGTGCTCTACGCAACAGGGATTTACATGATTCTGAGGCGCAGTTTGGTAAAGCTCATCCTCGGTTTGATTTTGCTCGGAAACGGGGCCAACCTGCTGATTTTTCTGGTGGGAAGACTGTCAGCCGGAAAACCACCCATCATCCCCGAAGACTCATCCGTGTTTACAGACGTTTACGCAGACCCCATTCCACAAGCACTGATTCTTACCGCCATTGTAATCAGCTTTGGTTTACAGGCATTTGCCATCGTAACCATCAAGCGTGTGTACAAAGTGGTGGGCACCGACGACCTTGACATCATTGACCGCAGCGACGAAGTATGAGCGACATTCAAATCATATGGCCCATAGCATTTCACCTCGTTGCAGCCGTGGTGCTTATTGGTTTCTGGCGAAGGGTGGACGTGCAGCGATATGTGAGCGTGGTGGCCAACATCATTGCGGTGGGCATCGCGGTGTGGCTCTTCGGAAAAGTATGGAGCAATGGGGTGTTGGTGATGCAATCCGGAAGCTGGGGAGCACCCTTCGGAATCACCTTTGTTGCCGATACCTTCAGTGCCACCATGGTGCTGCTTACAGCTATTTCGGCGTTGGCAGTGTCCATCTTCTCGGCGGTGAGCATCAGCAAAGAGCGGATGCGCTACGGCTATTTCTCCATTCTGCATTTTCTGGTGATGGGCCTCAACGGGGCATTTCTCACCGGCGACATCTTTAACATGTACGTGTGGTTTGAGCTGATTATCATCTCCTCCTTTGTACTGATGACCCTTGGCGGGGAGCGTCCGCAGATTGAGGGCGCCATCAACTACGTAACCATGAACCTCCTGGCATCGGTAATTTTCCTCACGGCCATTGCCATTCTGTACGGAATGGTGGGTACGCTCAACATGGCCGACCTCAGCATGAAACTCGCCGAAGAGCAAAACCGCGGACTGGTAAATGCCACGGCCATTCTGTTTTTTGTGGGATTTGGGATTAAATCCGCTGTGTTTCCGCTTTATTTCTGGTTGCCCTCGTCGTACCACACACCGCCCTCGGCCATTGCGGCTATTTTCGGCGGACTGCTCACCAAGGTAGGGGTGTACGCCCTTCTGCGCGTGTTCAGCCTCATGTTTATCCCCGACGAGTTTATGACCAATATGCTGATGGCCATTGCCGCGCTTACCATGTTTACCGGAGGAGTGGGGGCACTGGTGCAGAGCAATATCCGCAAAATGTTTTCCTATCTCATTATCTGTCATATCGGATTTATGATAGCGGGTTTGGGCATGTACACCGAGCTGGCCTTGCTCGGAGCGGTTTTTTACCTCATTCACGATATCATCATCAAAACCAATCTGTTTTTGGTGAGCGGAGTGATTCTCAAAATCAAGGGAACGGTAGATATGAAGCGCCTCGGAGGGCTTTACGACGAGTATCCCAAAATTTCTCTGCTGATTGCGGTGATTCTGTTTTCACTGGTGGGAATTCCGCCGCTATCAGGGTTCTGGCCCAAACTCTTTCTGATTCAGGCGGGATTTGATACGCGTGCTTTTGTACTCGTTGCCTTTGTGGTGGTGGCCAGTTTCCTTACGCTCTTTGTGATTGCCAGAATGTGGTCAGAAGTGTTTTGGAAAAAGGGGAGTGGCACCCAGGAAATGGACCGACCTTTTACCTATTTCAACGAGCTCAAGCCGATCAAACAGGCCGTATTCCTCGCGCCGCTTGTGCTGCTGGCCGCTGTGTCGCTCTACATTGGTTTTGGCGCCGAGCGCATTATGCAGGTGGCGCTGGTTATTGCCCACGATTTGAAAGACACAAGCTATTATCTGCAGGCTGTACTGGGTGCAACTCATTCAAATACTCCGATGCCATGATTAAGCAACTGCTCATGAATTTCCTGCTGGCCCTGGCGTGGGTTGCCCTCACCGGGAAGTTTGTGCTGGCCAATTTTCTGTTTGGCTTTGGCTTGAGTTACGTGATTATGTGGATTGGCGTGCGCGACCAACAAAGTCGCAGGTATTTTAACCGCATTCCGCGCATCATCATCTTCATTTTCTATTTCTTGTACGAGCTGATTAAAGCCAACATTCAAGTGGCCTACGACGTGATTACGCCTACTTTTTACATGCGTCCGGGTATCATTGCCGTGCCACTCAGCGCCAAAACCGATTTGGAAATTACCCTCTTGGCCAACTTGATTTCGCTCACACCCGGTACGCTTAGTCTCGATATTTCTGACGACCGCTCTGTGCTCTACGTACACGCCATGTTTGTGCGCGACAAAGACGAGTTTATACGCAGCGTGAAAATGGGATTTGAAAAACGTTTACTCGACATTATGCGATGAGCCTGTACGATTTTCTATACTACTTCATTATGCCGGTGCTGTGTATCTCGCTGCTGCTCATCTTTTACCGTTTTGTAAAAGGTCCCGGAATCGTGGATCGCGTGATAGCCCTCGATTTGCTCATTACCTGCGGATTGGGAATCATTGCCGTGTACAGCATTATTACCAACCAGGAAACCTTTTTGGACATTGCCATGATATTGGCGCTTATAGCGTTTCTAGGCACGGTGGCCTTTAGTTATTACCTCATTAAACGCAAGAAAAATGACTGACGTGTTCGTGATGATACTCAGCGCCATCGGGGCCATTTTTATTCTGCTGGCCTCCATCGGTTTGGTGCGCATGCCCGATTTTTACTTGCGTGTGTCGGTAACCACCAAGGCGGCTACGCTGGGCGTGGGCCTTGTGCTTGCTGCTGCGGCGGTGTATTTCCAGGAGGCATCGGTTGTATCGCGGGTGGTGGCCATTATCAGCTTTCTACTGCTCACCGCACCTGTTGCTGCGCATATGATTGGCCGTACGGCGTATTTTACAGGCACCAAACTCTGGGAGCGCTCCACCCACGACGAACTGGCCGGCAAGTACCACGGTGGGCCGGCGTCCGATAAGCCAAAAGGTGATGGAAATGATGGTTCTAAGGTGGAGGCGTAGCAAAGTGTGAGCCGACGGGAGCGGCGAAGGTTGGTTCTCAAAAAGGTTTGAGTCTAATACGAAACAGCGGTCATTATCTCCTCGATCGGAGGGGGGGCGACAAACGTCAATTTGACGCTACCGAGATGTTGAACCCAAGTTATGCAACTGGCATCAGCCGGTGCATATGTTGGGTTGAAGGTCGGGGTTGGGAAGGGAGGTCGGTAAAGCAGTAGGTGGTCTATTGGGATATAAATCGAAACCTTTTGTTGTTTCGATCGAAGTGCTGAAGAACGAGATCCCGACCTATGTGGGGAGAGAAATCTATGTCGGATAATACGCGATTCATAAAGACTTCTCCACTTCGTCCTCATTTCCTCCATTTCATTTCGGAAATTTCTGACTGCGGTCGAAGTGACAAAGTGGGAATATTGAAGAATAAACGCCAAACCCACCTTATGTCATTTCGACCGGAGTACTGAGGAACGAAGTACGTAGTAGCCTGTCCCGAAGCATTTCGGGAGAGAAATCCCATTCCAATCCCCAATCCAACAGAGACTTCTCCACTTCGTCCTCATTTCCTCCATTTCATTTCGGAAATTTCCGACTGCGCTCGAAGTGACAAAGTGTGAATAATAAGTGAGTGTGTCAGAAAGGAGTAATCAGCAGAATCATTCAATAAAAAAACCCACTACACTTTTCAGTGAGCGGGTTGATTGTTTCTGAAAAAACGGAATTTATTTCTTCTTCTTGGCTTCAGCCATCATGGTAAACTCAAGCTCTACATCGTTGTAGATTACCTTGTCTCCGAGGTTGTCAAAAAATGACGAGGAACCGTAACGAACATCGTACTTGGAGCGGTCAAAAACCAATTTACCCATGGCCTGAGCATTGTTGCCGTCATCGCGGTAGCGGAACTCAAACGAAACTGGCTCTGTTTTGCCTTTGATAGTGAGTGTGCCGCTGGCGGTGTAGGTGTTGGCATCGCGACCACTTTTAAAGTCATTCAATTTGATTTCTGCGTAAGGATGGGTTTCCACGCCAAAGAAGTCATCAGACTTGAGGTGGCCAACGAGCTTGGCGTTTGTTTCGGTGTCAGTAAGATCGTCGCAAGAAATGGTGCGCATATCAACCTGTACATAGGCTGATTTCAATTTGCCGTCACTGCCAAGTACCATATTGCCCTGACGTACATTTACGGTACCATAGTGTGAGCCGGTTACTTTTTTACCTGTCCATTTAATGTTTGACTCTGCAGGCAACACGGTCATTACGGTTTCATTCACTTCCACACCTCCTGCAATGGTTACAAGCGAGAGGGCAAGGGCGAAAGCGCTGAGCATCATCTTTTTCATGTTTGTTGTTTTAGGTTATCGTTTTTGGATTGAATTCATTCATCAAGGTTCGGGCCAGCATTGGAGCGCAGCTTGTCCAGAAGTGTGTTGAGCGTTGCAGCTTCCTGCTGGCTGAGTTGCTGAAAGGCCTCGGCTGCTTTCCCAACGTTTTTATTCGCCTCTTCCAGCACTGAAATACCCTGCTCCGTCAGTTTCACATCCACCTGACGCCGGTCGTGCTTACACACTGTGCGCTCAACGAGGTTTTTCTGGCGTAATTTCTCTATCAAGCGCGACGCATTCGACATTTTGTCGAGCATACGCTCACTCACCAACGAAACAGGCGCAGGCTCGGGATACTGGCCTTTCAGTATGCGCAACACGTTGTACTGCTGCGTGGTTAGGCCCAGAGGCTTCAAAGCTTTTGCATTGATGCCCAAAATCCAGTTACCGGTGTAGATGAGGTTCACCACCATCTTTTCGGTTTCGCTCCGAAAACTTGTTTGCTGGATGGCCTGTTCAATATTCATGTCGCAAATGTATGTACCTACATTTAATGTAGCAACAAATAGATGTTAAAAAATCGTTTTCCCATCGGTCGAGTTGCGTTAACTACTTGATGTATTTGAAGTCTTGCCCGGTTTTGAGTGCTTTCAGACTGTTGAAAATGAGTTTAATGGTGTTTTCCACGTCTTCCTGCTGAACCATTTCTACCGTAGTGTGCATGTAGCGCAACGGAAGCGAGATCAGCGCGGAAGCCACTCCTTTGGCAGAGTAGGCAAACGCGTCGGTATCGGTACCTGTGCTGCGGCTTACAGCTGCCCGCTGGAATGGAATTTTGTTCTTCTCAGCCGCCTGGATGAGATGTTTCAGCAGGTTGTTTTGCACGGCCGGTCCATAGGTGAGCACAGGTCCTTTGCCTGAATGAATATCGCCCTGCACAATTTTATTAATCATCGGGGTTTGGGTGTCGTGGCATACATCTGTGATAATAGCCACGTTGGGCTCAATGGTTCGGCTCATCATTTCGGCACCGCGCAATCCTATTTCTTCCTGTACCGCATTTACGATGTAGAGCGAGTAGGGGAGTTTCACTTTTTTCTCGCGAATCATGCGTGCCACCTCGGCAATCATAAATCCGCCAATGCGGTTATCCAGCGCCCTGCCCACAAAGTGCTTTTTGTTCAGCACCATAAACTCGTCCTCAAAAGTTACCACGCAGCCCACATGAACACCCAGTTCGGCAACTTCATCGGCTGAGCGCGCGCCGATATCCACAAAGATGTTCTTCATGCTCGGTACTTCTTCTTTCTCACCGCCCAAACGCGTGTGAATGGCAGGCCAGCCAAAAACACCTTTCACCATTCCCTTGTCCGTGTGAATATTCACCCGCTTACTGGGTGCAATCTGATGGTCAGAACCACCATTCCTGCACAGGTAAATCAAGCCCTCTTTCGTTATGTAATTCACAAACCAACTAATCTCATCTGCATGGGCCTCAATCACCACTTTGTACTCGTGGCCGGGATTGATAATGCCCGCCACCGAACCATAGGTGTCGCTGATGTACTCGTCAATATAGGGGTTCAGGTAGTTGAGCCAGTGCGTTTGTCCGGCAGTTTCGAAACCGGTTGGTGAGGCGTTGTTAATGTACTCTTCGAGAAACGAAAGCGATTTTTTGGTAAGTATGTTTTCTTTGGTCATTGAATGTTAGGGGTGTATATGGTAAGACCGCCAAATGTAGCAATTAATGCGTTACTTTATGGCCGGCCATTGTATCCCTAAGAACGCACTTTTCGTATCAGTGTTTAAAGAGTAAAGCATGAAGTATCTTTTTTTCATTCCCTTTTTTCTCTTTTTTGCGGTGGGAAGCCTTGCGCAGGATACCACCATTGTGGAGCTTCAGGCCGACACAGCCGCAGTGGATGTACCCGGCGTCAACACCACAGAAGCAGCCATGCGCTTCAATGAGGGGGTGGCCCTTTTTGGTCAGCGAAAATTGAAAGAGGCGGTGGATATGTTCACTCAATCCATTGACCTTGACTCATCTTTCGTTCGGGCCTACGTAAACAGAGGTTCGGCTCTTTTGGAATTGAACAAGCCGGAAGCTGCCGAGAGCGATTTTCGCATTGCCATCAGCCTAAACGAAAGTGCGGATGCGGCACACTACGGTCTTGCCCGTATTCTTGAAGCCCGCAGCGATCAGGAAGGAGCCTTTCATCACTACAGCAAGGCTATTGACTACAACCCGAATATGGCGAGTTACTATTACCAACGCGGCGTGATTTATTTTCAGCGGGAGGATTACCTCAATGCCCAGCTCGATTTTACCCTAGCGCTCAGGGTTGACCCCGATCTTGGCTATGCCTACAACGACCGCGCAAGCTGCCACCTCAAGATGGACAATCTTAAAGCTGCCGTTGCCGATTATGAAGAGTGCCTGAAACGCTTGCCTCAATTCGCCCTCGCGCACAACAACCTCGCCTCGGCCAAACGCAAGCTCGGACTCAAAGATGAAAGCATTCTCGATTACACGCAGGCTATTCGGGTGGATCCGGATAACCATGTGGCGATTAACAACCGCGGCTACACTTTTTATGAATTGGGAAAACTACCCGAGGCTCTGGCCGATTTTGAACTGGCGCTCTCAAAGCAATCTGATTACGTGCTGGCGCTTAATAACAAAGCATCCGTACTCATTGATATGGAGAACTGGATTGAAGCCGAAAAAGCACTCAACCGCGCCATTGAACTGAACAAGGAATACGCGTATGCTTATTTCAATCGTGGCATTGCGCGCGAAATGCTGCGAAATGTTGAAGGTGCCTGTGCCGACTGGTCGCGGGCCGCAGAACTGGGAGTAAAAAACGCAACGAAGTACTATGAAATGGTTTGCGAAT
The DNA here is from genome assembly GCA_007129985.1 of Flavobacteriales bacterium. GTDB lineage: Bacteria > Bacteroidota > Bacteroidia > Flavobacteriales_D > SKUL01 > SKUL01. Next base: position 518 of record SKUL01000242.1, on the reverse strand, counting down.
AGTTGGGTGCTCACCGCACTTTGGGTGGTGCTGGCTACTTCGTGGGTAGCCGGGCAACAAGACGTGCCGTTTGAGCGGTCTGCTTTCCCCGATCAGCGCGATGGTCTGCGCGATGCCCGAAAGGCTCTGCAGGAAGGAGACAGAATACTATCTACCGGAAACGAGCACCTCCTGCGAGACGCGATTCCCTACTTTGAGGCAGCTTATGATTTCAACCCCAACAATTCTGAGGTCAATTTCAAGTTGGGGTTGTGCTATCTGCATTCCTTCACGAAACCTCGCGCCCTCAGGTATTTCAAAAAGGCCTTTGAATTGAATCCCAACGTACACGAGCAGGTGCATTACTACCTGGCAAGGGCCTACCACCTGAATTTTGATTGGGATAAAGCCATTGAGCACTACAAATTGCATCGAAATATTCTGGTTTCTAAAGGTCAACAAGAGGAGCGCGAAATTGTGAATCGCCACATTGAAGAATGCAGCAATGGCCGCGAATTGATGAAGAACCCCCAGCGCGT
>SKUL01000193.1 GCA_007129985.1 Flavobacteriales bacterium | reverse complement strand
TCGCGCAAAAACGCAACTGCCGGATAAATTCTACATTTGCTACGAACCTCAAAACATTTTGCATGGACAATCAGCTCATTTTGCGGGAACAATCAGGTGAGATTCTGACCCTCACTATCAATCGCCCCAATCAGTTAAACGCACTCAACAAAGAAACCATCCAAGCCTTGAGCGACGCTCTCGGCGAGGCTGAAAGTAACAATTCTGTTCGTGTTGTGATACTAACCGGCTCGGGCGAAAAGGCTTTTGTTGCCGGAGCAGATATCAAAGAGTTTGCCCATTTCTCCGTTGAGGAGGGCAAGCGTTTAAGCGCAGAAGGGCATCGCATTTTGTTCAACAAACTAGCGCAAATGACAACGCCTGTTATTGCCGCCGTTAATGGTTTTGCCCTGGGTGGTGGACTGGAACTGGCCATGAGCGCGCACATTCGCGTAGCGAGCAACCGCGCACGATTGGGATTGCCCGAAGTATCACTGGGCGTGATTCCCGGTTATGGAGGCACGCAACGATTAACACGCTTGGTGGGATACGGCCGCGCACTCGAAATGATTACCACGGCCGGAATGGTTTCTGCCGACGATGCCTGGCGAATGGGCTTGGTGAACCACGTGTGTGAACCTGAAGCCTTGCTGGATTTTTGCCGCGAATTGGCCGGAAAAATCGCCAAAAACTCTCCCACAGCCATCGCGGCGGCCATCAGGGCTGTAAATGCCGGTTTTGAGCCGGGTGTGGACGGCCTCAATGCCGAAGTAGAAGAGTTTGGAAAGTGTTTCGGAACCGACGATTTCAAGGAAGGCACCACGGCTTTTCTCGAAAAACGCAAGGCGCAATTCACAGGTAATTAGCGTAGAGCCGCCCTTAACCAACGGCACATGTCGCCCCTCAGAAAATTAGCCGGCCAAACAGCCATCTACGGCGTGAGCAGCATCGTGGGGCGATTGCTCAACTACTTTCTTGTGCCCTTCTACACGCGCATCTTTACGCGTGAGCAGTTTGGGGTGGTAACCGAAATGTACGCCTACGTGGCCTTTTTGGTGGTGATTCTCACCTACGGCATGGAAACGGCCTTTTTTCGTTTCAGCACCAAAACCGGACGGCCCGCGCAGGTCTATGCCACCATTTTGCTTTCGGTGATTTCCACCTCGGCCATGTTCATCTTCATGGCCACCTTGTTTTCGGTGCCGTTGGGCAACTTGCTGGGCTATCCGAACCACACCGAGTACATCATCTGGTTTGCCATTATCGTGGGGCTGGACGCCATCTCAGCCATACCCATGGCGCGGTTGCGGCAGGAGCTCAAAGCCCGTCGGTTTATGATTGTAAGCCTCGCCAATGTATTTGTAAACATCGGGCTCAACCTCTTTTTTCTGGTTTATTGCAAAGGCCACTACAATGAACACGGCGAGGCATCCAACTGGCTGGTGCAAACCTTCTACAGCCCCGAAATCGGTGTGGGCTATGTGTTTATTTCCAACCTCGTAGCGAGTATCGTGAAGCTCTTGTTGCTGAGTCCGCAGATTGTAACCATCCGCATCCAATACGACACAGCCCTGATGCGCGCCATGCTGCGCTACGCCCTGCCACTGATGATTCTCGGGTTGGCTGGCATTGTGAACGAAACCATTGACCGCGTTTTGCTGAAACACCTCCTCAACCTTCCCGAAAGTGAAGCGTTGGCAGAGTTGGGGGTGTATGGCGCGTGCTACAAAGTTGCCATCATCATGAGTCTCGCGATTCAGGCCTACCGGTATGCGGCCGAGCCCTTCTTCTTCAACCAGGAAAAGTCAAGCGATGCCAAGCAAACCTACGCCACCTTGATGAGGTACTTCGTGATTTTGGCGGGACTGATGTTTTTGGGAATCATGGTGTTTATTGATGTGGTGATGCTGTTTGTGGGCGAGGAGTTCCGCGAGGGGCAACAGGTGGTTCCTATCCTGCTGATGGCCTATGTGTGCTACGGCATTGTGTTCAACCTCTCGTTCTGGTTCAAACTCAGCGAACGAACCAACTGGGGGGCGGCGATTTCTTTAGTTGGTGCGGCTATCACCATTGCGCTTAATGTTTGGTTGATTCCCATCATGGGTTACATGGGTTCTGCATGGGCAACGCTGGCCAGCTACGGGGCTATGGTGTTGCTGTCATTCGCATTGGGGCAGCGGTATTACCCCATACCGTACGACCTGCCGCGCATACTAGGATATCTGGCTCTGGCCCTCGGTATATACGGCCTTGCCCTCTGGCTGCAACCCGAAGAAGGCGTGTTGCGCTACGTGGTGGGCACCGCCCTGGTGTTGCTCTTTTGCGCATTGGTTTGGTTGTCAGAAACCCGAAAAAAACCGCTACTTTCGCAGCATTCCTAAACCCTCTGCACACCATGCAAATCAAGGTTATCAACCGGTCGTCGCACCCTCTACCCCGGTACGAAACGCCATTGTCGGCAGGCATGGATTTGCGGGCCAACCTTGAGGAGCCCGTAAGCCTGAAACCGCTTGAGCGCGACATGATTCCAACGGGCTTGTTTTTGGAACTTCCCGCGGGAACAGAGGCACAGGTACGACCACGAAGCGGGCTGGCGGCCAAACACGGTATCACGGTGCTTAACGCGCCCGGAACCATAGACGCCGATTACCGCGGTGAGGTGAAAGTAATTCTGGTAAATTTATCCAACGAGCCCTTTGAAATCGAAAACGGCATGCGCATTGCCCAGTTGGTGGTTGCGCCGGTTTCGCAGGCCGGTTGGCAGGAAACCGACCACCTTGGCGAAACAGAACGAGGGGCAGGCGGTTTTGGAAGTACCGGAAACGGAGTAAACAGTTAACGACAAGAAAGGCATGAAATTAATCATACCCATGGCGGGAATGGGAAAACGGATGCGGCCGCACTCACTTACGGTGCCCAAACCCTTGATTCCCGTGGCGGGCAAACCCATTGTAGAACACCTCGTTGAAGACATTGCCTCCGTGTGCGATGAGTCACTGGAGGAAATCCACTTTGTGATGGGTCGTTTTGGCGAAAAGGTGGAGCAAATGCTTATCGGCATCGCGGAGGCGCAAGGAGCAAAGGGAATCATTTCCTACCAGGATGAAGCCCTCGGAACGGCCCACGCCATTCTTTGCGCTCGCACATCATTGAGCGGACACGTCATGGTAGCTTTCGCAGATACGCTCTTCAAAGCAGACTTTCGCCTGGACACTTCCGCGGAAGGCATTATCTGGACCAGCCGCGTGGACAACCCCGAGGCTTTTGGCGTGGTGCAAACCGACGAACAGGGACTCGTGAAAGCCTTTGTAGAAAAGCCCGAAACCTTTGTGTCAGACCGCGCCATCATTGGCATTTACTACTTCTCCGATGGGGAAAGACTGCACCGCGAATTGCAACGACTCATTGACGAAGACATCCGCATTAAAGGTGGGGAATTTGGTCTGACCGATGCCCTGGAGCACATGAAATCACAAGGCGTGCAATTCCGGATTGACACCGTGAGTGAGTGGCTGGATTGCGGTAACAAGGATGCCACGGTGTACACCAACCAGCGCGTGCTTGCCAACAAATATCCCAATGGGATGATGGGGGATATCACCTCAGAAAACAGCGTCGTTATTCAACCCTGCTTCATTGGAAAAGGGGCGGTTTTGCGAAGTGCCGTGGTAGGCCCTTACGCGAGCATCGGCGCAGGAACGGTGGTTGAAAACGCCCTTGTTCGCAATAGTATTGTTCAGGAAAACAGCGAGGTAAGAAATGTGGTGCTGGAGCAATCCATGGTAGGAAACCACGCTCAGATTTCCGCAAACCCAAGAAACGTAAGTGTTGGAGATTTCAATTATACAGACTAGGGTGTTGAGGCTTGCAATATGGGCGCTTGGCATCACCCTGCTCGTGGCAGGATGCAAAAGCGCGCGCGACACCGCGGACACTTCCGGAGTAACCACCGAAATCGTTCAGCGCGAATTCAAGCAGCACTTTTTCACCGGCCAGAAAGAGCGTCTTTCTGGAAATGTGGACGGTGCTGTCAAGTCATTCAAGAAATGCATTGAGCTTAAACCCAATGAGAGTGCGCCCTATTACGAACTGGGACGACTTTACGAAAGGCAAAGCCGCCTGGAGTCGGCAGTAGAGATGTTGGCTGAAGCCATACGTCTGGAGGACTCCAACATCTGGTACCAGGGAATGTATGCGCAGCTCAACGCACGCATCGGCAACTACGACAAGGCCGTAAAAACCTACAAAAACATCATTCAGCAGTACCCCAACCAGTACGACTATTACTTTGAGCTGGCGGGCACCTATATCATGTTGGGCAACTACGACGAGGCCATCAAGCTGTTCGACTCCATTGAAGAGAAACTCGGTCTGAACGAAGAAATAGCCCTCCAAAAGCAAATGCTCTACATGGAGATGGGCAAGCCCAAAGAAGCCATTCGCGAAGTGATCAAGCTCACCGAACTGGCGCCTGAGGAAATCCGCTATTGGGGCATTCTGGCGGAGCTTTACGACGCGTCCGGCGAGCGCGAAAAAGCCATGGAGATATACGCCAAGCTTGCCGAAATGGACGACGACAACGGAATGCTGCGACTATCATTGGCAGAGTTTCACCGGAATGCCGGCGATATGGACAAAGCCTTTGTGGAATTACAACGAGCCTTTAAAAGCCCCGACCTTGACATCGATGCCAAAATCAACGTACTGCTGACCTACTATCAGGAAACAGAAACCGACCGGAAACTCATCGGCCAGGCCTATGAACTGTGCGAACTTCTTCTGGAGCAGCATCCCGACGAAGCAAAAGCACACTCCATTTACGGTGACTTTTTGTACCGCGACGAACGCTTTGCCGAAGCCCGTGAAAGTTTTGGCAAGGCCGCCGAGATTGACAAGAACCGCTTTGTGCTGTGGAACCAAATGCTCATTCTCGATTCGCAACTGGAGGATTTCGACTCGATGGTTAGCACCAGCGAACAGGCCATAGAGCTCTTTCCCACCATGCCTTCGTTTTACCTCTTTCACGGCGTGGGCCTGATGCAGCAAAAACGTTTCGAAGAAGCGGTTGAATCACTCCTAGCCGGCATTGATTTGGTGGTGGATAACTTCGGGCAACTGGCGCAGTTTTACGCGAGTCTCGGCGATGCGTATCACGAGCTGGGAGAACACACCCTTAGCGACGAGGCCTACGACAACTCCCTCTCCATCAACGAAGACAACGCCTACGTTCTCAACAACTACAGCTACTACTTGTCTCTGCGCGGTGAGTCGCTCGACAAAGCCTTGAAAATGTCGAAACGCGCCAATGAACTGCAGCCCGGCGAGGCCTCTTTTCAGGACACCAAAGCCTGGGTGCTGTTCCGCAAAGGACGTTATGAAGACGCACGCCAATGGCTCGAAAAAGCCATGGACAACGGAGGAAGTACGCAGGGTGTAATCCTTGAACACTACGGAGATGTGCTCTTTAAGCTCAACAGAATAGACGAGGCTGTGGAGTACTGGAAACGCGCCCGCGATGCCGGAGACGCTTCGGAGTTGATTGACCGCAAAATTGCCGATAAAAAGCTGCATGAATAGCTTTTGGTGGCGCATAGCATGGTTGGGCATCCTGCCGATGGTCCTGCTGATGTCGTGCCGCTCAAAAAGGGATGTTGCCGTGCGCGATTTTCCCGCCAAAAGCACCCAGGAACTCGTTGACTGGATTCAACAAGGCGCTGCCGAATACGAAAGCTTCAACGCAAAAGTATCTGCCGACGTGCGCGCCGAGGGCCGCAACAACTCCTTTCGCGCTACGCTGCGCATTCGCCGGGACTCGGCCATTTGGGTGTCCGTATCTCCGGCTCTGGGAATTGAGGTTTTTCGTTTGCTGTGTACGCAAGACAGCGTGAAGTACATTGACAAAATCAAGAACAAGTACTTCATCGGCACCTACCAAAAGTTGAACGAGCTTACCAACAGCGACCTCTCGTTGGCAGGGCTGGAAGATATCCTCGTGGGCAATCCGCTGTATTTTCTGCCGGAGCTGCGTTACCGCTCTCGCAATGATGACCTTGGCTACATGCTCGCTACCAGAAATGCAAACAGAATCCGACGTGCCGTGGGTATGGGCGGGCAGGAGGCGCTTGAATTGCCGCTGGACACCACCGGAGAGAGCCAGATAGAACGCCGCATCATGCGCCTGCAAGACCGCCTGGACGAAGACGACCTCATAGCCCGTCAGTACTGGCTGCACCACGAAACCGGCAAGGTGGTTCAAACCGTGTTCACCGACCTTTTGAGCGAGATTTTTCTGCGCGCCTTTTACTCCGACCACGAAGAGGTTTCAGGGCAGCTCTTTCCAGGTCGCATAGACCTCACATTGGGAAATACTCAGGAACAAGCTACCTTTAGACTTTCCTATTCGCGCATGCGCATCAACGAACCGGTTTCCATGCCTTTTTCAATCCCCGACAAATATGAGCAAGTGGTTAACTAGGGGTGCACTCTCCGCGTTGGTGTTGTTGTTTATGAGCCTTGCCTCATTTGCGCAGGACAAGGAAGCCTTGCAGAAAAAGCGCGATGAACTCAATAAGCAAATCCAGATGACGGTGCAGCTCATCAAGGACGCTGAGCAAACGCAGAAAAACACCCAGAACCAGCTTCAACTTACCGAGTCGCGCATAAGGCTGCGAAAAGAGTTGATTGCAACCATCTCGGGCGAAATCAGGCAAATCAACAACCAGATTGCCGAAAACGACGCGCTGATAGAGTCGCTCGCTGCCGATTTGGAGCGCCTCAAAAACGAATACGCGGAAATGATTTACCGCGCCTACGTAAATCGAAACACCTACGACAAGCTGCTCTTTATATTTTCGGCCGACGATTTTTTTCAGGCCCTCAAACGCACGCGCTACATCAACCAGTACAGCGAGTACCGTGCGCGGCAGGCGGAGTTGATTAAGGAAACCACGCGAAAAATTGAAGAGAAACAGGAGCTGCTCGCCCAACAAAAAGAGGAAAAGTCGGCCCTGCTCGAAAACGAAAAGAAAGAACAGGAAAAGCTGGCCCAGGACCAGAACAACCAGAAAAGCATTTTGAGCAAGCTGCAGGGCGAAACAAAGGCGCTCAAGAAAAAGCAAAAGCAGCAGGAGCAGGAGCGCAACAAACTCAACAAAGAGATTCAGCGCATCATAGAGGCGGAGATTGCCGCGGCCAAGAAAAAGGGCGGTGGCGAGTTTACCCTCACCCCGGAGGCAGCGGCACTTTCGGCGAGCTTTGAGAACAACAAAGGCAAGCTGCCCTGGCCTGTTGAGCGAGGGGTTATCACCGGAAACTTTGGTAAGCAGAAGCACCCTGTGCTACCGGGCATCATGATTGAAAACAACGGTATTGACATTTCCACCAGCAAAGGCGCGCAGGTGCGGGCTATTTTCGACGGCGAAGTAACCAGCGTGTTTACCATCCCGGGCGCGGGCAAGAACATCATCGTGAGCCACGGAGCCTACCGCACGGTGTACACCAATATGCAGGAGGTTTTTGTAACCACCGGCGAAAAGGTTACCACCAAGCAGGCACTGGGTATTTTGCAAACCGACGAGGAAGAGCAGAAAACCATTGCCCACCTCGAAATCTGGAAAATAAGCGCCGAGGGCACCACCAAGCAGAATCCTTCGCTGTGGATTTTTAAGTAGCATCGCTACGCGGGTGCTACCTTTGTTCACCCCATGCCCGCCCGCCTCCAACATATCCTTTCCCAACCCAATGCCTTTCAGGCGCTGATTATTGCCGCGCTTTTGGCCTTGGTGCTTACAGGCTGCGATGAGATGAGGGGTGTTGAAACCGAACCGGCATCCACAGACTTTATCACGGAACTTCCGGTTTCTTCGGGCAAGATAGAGCTTTGTGCAAGCTGTCCGCCCGGTTTTGAGCGCACGCCCGACAACCGCTGCCTGCTTCGCACACCCTACCAGCAATACCAATCGCTGGGCAACTCAGGGGTAGGAGGTTTGCAAACGGCCCTTCCGGCGTGGAGAGACGGATTTACACCCCAGCAAATTGACCTCGGTCGCTACCTTTTTTTTGACCCCATTCTTTCGGGCAACGGCGAGATGTCTTGCGCCAGTTGCCACCACCCAGGCAAAGGTTTTAGCGACGGTTTACCGAGAAGCAAGGGGCGCAACGGAAAGGAGCTTGCAAGGGGTGCGCCCTCGCTCTGGAACGCCGCGTTTTTGCGTCGCCTTTTTTGGGACGCCCGTGCCGAATCACTCGAAGAGCAGGCCCTGGAACCACTCTTTCACGCCGACGAAATGAACAGCTCTCCCCGGCAACTTGAGGCCACACTCAACGGGCACGCGTCGTACACCCGGCTGTTTCAAGAGGCTTTTCCGGAAACCCAACACAGGGCCATTGCCGTGGCCGACGTGGCAACCGCCCTCACCGCTTTTCAAAGCTCGCTCATTTCGCTCAACAGCCGCTACGACCAATATGTACACGGCTATCACGACGCGCTGAACCAAAAAGAGATAGAGGGTTTCAATGTGTTCCGGTCGTTTGTGGCGCGGTGCTCCGAGTGCCATACCCCGCCTTTGTTTACCAATCAGCAAATTGCCGTCATTGGCACGCCCGAGCCCGATGGCCGTCCGCTCGACCCCGGAGCCTCGGAAACCACGGGCGAGGCCTCCCTGCGCGGCGGTTTCAAGGTGCCGGGCCTACGCAACATTGCCCTGACGTCGCCCTATATGCACAGCGGAAAATTCTCCGACCTGCGCGATGTGGTGGCTTTTTACAACAAAGGCCGCGGTCATGCCGTTCCGCCGGACGAAGAGCTGCGCATTCACTGGCACATCTGGGAGCCCAATCTGAGCGAGTACGAGCTCGACCGACTGGTGGATTTCCTCCACACCCTTACCGACGAGTCTTTCAAGCCCCGCGTGCCGGAGGTGCTGCCTTCGGGATATTCTCCCCAATTTTTGACAACTTTACCCGAAAACCCCACTCCATGAAACGACTTCTGAAATGGACGGGCTGGCTGCTTCTGGTCGGCGTTGTATTTGGTGCCGGATTTCTTATCGGCGGAAATTTCCTTCGCAAACCGCC
>SKUL01000380.1 GCA_007129985.1 Flavobacteriales bacterium | reverse complement strand
TACTTTCTGCCCGAAAGTATGGACTGGCTCAACTCATTTGGCATTGAGCACCTGCTTACCGATTTGCCCAGCGTTGACCGCGAGGAGGACGGCGGAAGGTTGGAAGCTCACCACCGATTCTGGAATGTGCCGCAGAACCCGCAAAAGCACAAAACCATCACCGAACTGATTTATGCACCCCACCACGTGGCGGATGGAACGTATCTGCTCAACCTGCAGGTTGCCGCGCTCGAAAATGACGCAGCTCCCAGTCGCCCCGTGATTTACCCCGCCCAAGCGATATGAACATAGAAGATTTCAGAGCCTGGTGCATGGCCAAACCCGGTGTCGAGGAAAGTTTTCCGTTTGACGAGAACACACTCGTTTTTAAGGTGGGCGGAAAAATGTTTTGCGCGCTTGACGTGGACGAATTTGAAAGCTTCAATGCCAAATGCGACCCCGACAGGGCTATTGAGCTTCGCGAGCGATACAGCGGCATTGTGCCCGGTTACCACATGAGCAAAAAACACTGGAACACGGTAATGGCCGACGGTTCGGTGCCCGATGAACTGATGAAACAACTGGTTGATGAAAGCTACAACCTCGTGCTCAATGTGCTGCCACGCAAAACCCGCGATTCCATTCAACCCAAACCCTAAACGCCATGAAACAACCCAACATCGCCAAACTCATAGCATCCTGGTTCTTTCAGGGGCTGCTCGTTATCGTACCCCTTGCTTTGCTCGGATACGTGGTTTACGCTTTATTTACGTTTCTTGACCAGTTAATTCCTTTTCAGATTCCCGGCCTGGGTATTCTCACTCTATTGGTCATCATCACCCTTCTGGGGTTTCTGGGTTCTACCATTGTGGCCCGGCCCGTTAAATGGTGGTTTGAGGAAATGCTCAATCGTGTACCCCCGCTCAAATCGCTCTACGAAGCGGTGTCTGACTTGATGAGCGCATTGGTGGGCAACAAAAAACGCTTCGACAAACCTGTTTTGGTGAAATTTCACGCTGACTCAGACCTCTACAAGCTGGGCTATCTCACCCAAAGCGACCTCACTAAATTGGGTATTCCGAAGGGAATGGTTGCAGTGTATCTGCCTCATTCCTACAATTTTTCGGGCAATCTCTTTATCGTGCCGGCCGCGCACGTCACGCCGCTCGACAGCAAGAGCATGGATGTGATGAAGTTCATCGTGTCGGGTGGAGTAACCGAGTTGGCAGACCCTGAAACAGATGTCCAAGAGCAACCTTAACCTGCTGCTGCTCCACACCATTGTTCTCATCTTTGGTTTCACGGGCATTCTTGGAAAACTGATTACCCTCCCCAGTCATCATCTGGTTTGGTATCGCATGCTGATTGCACTGGCAGCCATCAGCCTGTACATGCCGTTGGTAAAGGTGAGCGCCAAGGCGGGAAAAAGACGCGTCATCGCCCTACTCGTGACCGGGATGATTACCGCGGCGCACTGGATTACCTTTTTCGAAGCGATCAAGGTATCTACGGTATCCGTAACACTGGCCTGCCTGAGCACCGCCACGCTCTTTACCGCGCTTATTGAACCCCTGTTTTTCAAGCGACGAATCAGCGTTTCGGAAATCATCATGGGCGTGTGCATCATCGCTGGTCTGGGAATGATTTTCAGTGTTGAAACCCAGTACGCGTTGGGAATAGGTCTGGCGATACTTTCGGCATTTCTGGCTTCGCTTTTCAACGTGCTGAACGGCATTTTTATCCGCAGCGATAAACCCTCGCGCATTGCACTTTACGAGATGATTGGCGGCGTTTTGCTCATCAGTATCTATCTTTCTATACGCGGCGACTGGAATACAGACTTTTTCAGTGTGTCGGGCGCAAATTGGCTGTGGCTTTTGCTGTTGGGAACCGTTTGTACCGCCTTCGCTTTTGTGGTGGGTGTGAAAGTGATGGAAACCATCTCACCCTTTACCGTGTCGCTCTCCATCAATCTCGAGCCTATCTACGGCATCATCCTTGCCTGGTTTATCTTCGGGGCGGAGGAGCAAATGAACTTCGGGTTTTATTTGGGGGCCTTTGTTATCTTCGCAACCGTTTTCACCAACGCTTACCTAAAGCGACGTAAATTACGAACTTCCTAATGTTTCTGCGGCAAATTGCACTCATATCTATTGCTCTGCTGAATGGTGCATTGCTGTATGCTCAAAGCGTGGCTCCGGAAATCCGCAACCTCAAAGCCGAGGCCGATACAGTAGCCGGTGAGGTGGTAATTACCTACGATTTGATTGACCCGGACAGCCGCGAGGTAGAAGTCTTTTTGCGCGCCTCCAACGACCACGGTCAAACCTGGCTGGTTTATACCCACAGCGCGCGCGGAGACATAGGCAGGGATGTTCGTCCCGGAAAAAACAAGCGCATTGTGTGGGCTTACAACCGCAGGGCGGGAAATGTGCTCGACTTTTACGTGAAAGTGATTGCCGATGACGGCCAGAATCCAAACTATGACAAGCTCACAGGCAAAGTGGTTGAAGGCCGATTGCAGCGCGACATCCTCACTATGCAAGGGCCGAGGCACTACCTTACCGGAGCTCCGGGCCTGGAAATCTCCCAACGATTAATCACCAACCGCCTGCACGACTTTGGCATGGATGTGCGTCGGCAAAGTATCATGCTCGGAAGCTACGAAGGCCAGAATATTTCCGGGCAATTGAAGGGTGATGTATCCGAAACAGAGGTGATCATGGTAGCTGCGCATTACGATACCGACGAAGAGTCGCATGGGGCCAATGACAATGCTTCCGGGGTGGCGGTTATGCTCGAAGCCGCGCGCATACTAACCGAAGCCAACCTGCGAAAGAGCGTGGTGTTTGTGGGTTTTGACCTTCAAAAACAGGGCGGAATCGGAAGTCGCAGGTATCTGCAAAAACTTTCGGACTACGAGCGGAGCAACATCAAGGCGGCTTATATTCTGGACAATGTGGGAAGGTACAGCGACGTGATTTTCACCCAGCAGTTTGACCCACCCCAAAAAAGAATGTTCACTGCCCTCGTTCCCCGTTTGGAAAGCGAACAGTGGCGGGGTAATTTTCTGTTTGCCATCAGCGATGAAAACAGCATCCCTGCCCGAAATGCATTTGCCACCACTGCCGAGGTGGTTACGCCCCAATTCCGTGTGGAGGCGCTCAAAGTTCCAGCCGTTGGCGCTGAAAAAGTGATCTTCGGGAGCCACATGTTTCTGCCTTTTTGGGAACGCGAAATTCCCGCAGTGCTGCTTACGGATGGCGCCGAATCCCGAAAAACCGATTATGCCGTCAGTGAGGACATCGCCGATAAACTCGACTTTGAACGCATGGGAGAAGTGGTTCGCGCACTCGTGGCCACCATCGCAGAGAAAGCCGGGTACATTCACGGCGATGTACAGGTGTCCGGAATCGCGCTCAAAGAGCAAGGTATGACCCGCAGACCGCCCGACCACCTCGTGGACTACCATCTCTACCTCACCGATAACGACGAAGTCCTAAAAGTGCGCATCAACCACCCGGAGCACGGCCGATTGAAACTACGCCTGCTAGACCCCGGCGGTGAGGTTTTCTATCAGTCGCGCATTGACCTCTATTACAACAGCGTCATCAACATCGACATCAGCTACCTGCCCAAAGGAGTGTACCTTGTAAACCTCGTGGGTTCACATTTCGACGAAATCAAAGAGTTCGTACTGCGCTAAGCCTTCGCATTGTTGTTAACTTTGCCGTCGCTCGGTTGTTACAAGGTGAACACAACAGACAAAACTCCAATTATGAACGAAACCTCCACGCAGGTTTACTGCCCAAATCCTCACGCCTACCAACGATTTGAAACCCGCGCTGTACGTGTGGGTTCTGTGGTGATTGGCGGCAACAACCCCATACGGGTGCAGTCAATGACCACTACCGATACCATGAACACCGAGGCCACGGTTCAGCAATCCATCCGCATGATTGAAGCCGGTTGTGAATTGGTGCGCATCACCGCTCCGAGCAAAAAAGACGCTGAAAACCTTGAGCACATCAAGGCCGGGATTCGCGCGGCGGGATTCGACACCCCGCTGGTTGCCGACATTCACTTTACGCCCAACGCTGCGGAAATTGCCGCTCGCATTGTAGAAAAAGTACGTGTAAACCCCGGCAATTACGCCGATAAGAAGAAATTCGAAAACATTGAATACACCGACGAAAGCTATCAGGCCGAACTGGAACGCATTCGTCAGCGCTTTTCGCCCCTTGTGGCGTTGTGTAAAGAGCATGGAACAGCCATGCGTATCGGGACCAACCACGGTTCTTTGTCCGACCGCATTCTGAGTCGTTACGGCGATACCCCGCTGGGCATGGTTGAGTCGGCCATGGAATTTTTGCGTATTTGCCGCGACATGGACTTCCACGACGTGGTGATTTCCATGAAGGCGAGTAACACGCAGGTAATGGTACAGGCCTACCGATTGCTGGTAAACCACATGATGGAAGCCGGCATGAATTACCCGCTTCACCTCGGTGTAACAGAAGCCGGCGACGGTGAGGACGGACGCATCAAATCTGCCGTGGGTATCGGAACTTTGCTTGAAGATGGTTTGGGCGACACCGTACGGGTATCTCTCACCGAAGAGCCCGAAGCCGAAATACCCGTAGCTCAAAAACTGGTTGAGCGCTACCAAAACCGCCCCGACACTCCTGTTGAGGCAGTACCGCGTGCCAATGACGCCTTTAACTACGAGCGCCGCAAAACACGTGAGGCGCTTCACACCGGCGACCGAAATGTGCCTCGCGTGGTGCATGATTTAAGCCGACGGGAAAAAATCACCCCTGCATCACTCTTTCCGCTGGGCTACCGCTATTCGGTGCAGCTCGACAAATGGAACATCGCCGACCTGGCCTGTGACTTTGTGTACGCCGGATCTCAAACCATTGACTTTGAAATTCCGGGAACGCTCAGCATCATCCACAGCTTCGAGACCTGGAAAACAGAAGCACCTAAAGATCGCCGCTATCCCATGCTGATCCTGGAGCAATGGCAGCAGGAAGGCCACAACATCCATACTACGGCTTTTGTAGAGGCGGATATCAATCACCTCAATCCAGGGGTGCTGGAACAACTCAAAACGGCAAATGTAATTCTGGTGCTTACCACCAAGCATGCCCACGGTATGGCCGAACAGCGCGCAGCCATTTTCAAGATGATGCACGCCGATTGCGATGTGCCTGTGATTGTGCGCCGCGATTACGACACGTCCGACGAGGAAAGCTTTATGCTTCACAGCGCAACCGACCTCGGAGCATTGCTGCTCGACGGCCTCGGTGATGGAATCTGGCTCAACGCACCCCACATTCCGCTGGCGCGTATCAATCAAACAGCATTCGGCATTTTGCAAGCCACCCGCACGCGCATTTCCAAAACCGAGTACATTAGTTGTCCGTCGTGCGGAAGAACACTGTTCGATCTGCAGGAAACCACGGCTAAAATCAGGGCGCGCACCCACCACCTTAAAGGGGTGAAAATCGGTATCATGGGCTGTATTGTGAATGGCCCGGGCGAAATGGCCGACGCCGACTACGGTTACGTGGGAACAGGCGTGGGTAAAATCACCCTGTACCGCGAAAAAGAAGTGGTAAAGCGAAACGTGGATGCAGAGCACGCAGTAGATGAGTTGATTGAGTTGATAAAAACTCACGGAGATTGGGTAGAACCCGCAACAGAGGAGTAAAGAAATGGAAGAAGAGAGAGGAACCGCAACGCGCACAGCGATTATAGCGGGATGCACGGGATTGATTGGAACAGCTTGTCTTGACATTATCTTGAATGAAGACCGCTACGCAAAGGTTGTAGCGCTGAGTCGACGCCCGCTTCACAGGGAGCACCCCCGCCTCGAGAACAAGGTGGTGGATTTTGACCGGCTGGAGGAGTTCATAGAGGATATTCGTTTGGACGATGCCTATTGCTGCCTCGGTACAACCATTAAGCAAGCGGGCTCGCAGGAGGCATTCAAAAAAGTGGACTACGAGTACGTTATGCGCTTTGCCCGTTGCGCTCGGGAGGCTGGTGCCAAAAGGCTTATGCTGGTGAGTGCGGTAGGTGTTTCCGCTGACTCACGTATTTTTTACAACCGCGTAAAAGGCGAAGTGGAACGCGATGTTAAGCAACTCGGCTATCCGGTGCTGCATATTTTCAGGCCATCGCTGTTGCTGGGTAACCGGCGTGAATTTCGATTTGGTGAGCGGGTGGCCGCCGTGTTTATGAAGGTGCTGAAACCGCTGATGATTGGCGGCTGGACCCGATACAGAGGCATTTCAGGGCTGCGGGTAGCACGAGCCATGCGCGCGGCAGCGTTCAGCGGAAAAGAAGGCTTGCATACCCACGAATACCGCGATATGCAGGAACTTACAGGCGGTCGCTGAGCACTTTTTTGCGCGATTGTTTCATCCAAATACGTACTTTAGAGGCATGAAAACCCCTGCCCATACCACCCGTTGGAATGTACTTCCGCGCGCCGACCAACAAAAGGTTGAAAACCTGAAAAAAGGTCTTGGAATTGACCAAAACCTCTGCGAAATGCTGGTGCAACGAGGCATTTCCACCTTTGAGGAAGCCCGAACTTTTTTCCGGCCCGACCTCAGCCAACTACACGATCCTTTTCTCATGGCCGATATGGAGGCCGCTGTGGAGCGTATCCTTCAGGCCCTCGGAGATGGCGACCGTATTATGGTTTATGGCGATTACGACGTGGACGGCACCACATCTGTGGCGGTGGTCTATTCAATACTGAGGCGTGTAACCGAACAGGTGGAATACTACATCCCCAACCGCTACACCGAAGGCTATGGGCTCAGCAAAAAGGGGATTGACACAGCCAAAAAGAACGGAGTATCGCTCATCATTACGCTCGACTGTGGCGTGAAAGCCGTTGAACTGGCGGACTACTGCGCAGAACTCGGCATAGATTTGATTGTGTGCGACCACCACCGCCCCGGAGCGGTTTTGCCGCGCGCCGTAGCCGTTCTCGACCCCAAGCGCGAAGACTGCGCCTACCCTTACAAGGAACTCTGTGGATGCGGTGTGGGCTTCAAGCTGATGCAGGCGCTCAGCATGCGGGGAGCCTTTGACTTTTCGGTGTGCATGGATTACGTGGACCTCGTGGCGCTGGCCATCGGTGCCGACATTGTACCCATCACAGGAGAGAATCGCGTACTTGCTGCGCTGGGTCTGGAGAAAATCAATGACAATCCCGGAGAGGGCATTCGGGCCATCCTACAAACGGCCAACTTCAAGCGCACCTTATCTATTTCGGATGTGGTGTTTGTCATTGCGCCGCGTATCAATGCCGCCGGACGAATGGAAACAGGAAACCGCGCCGTTGAGCTACTCGTGTCGAGTCAGGAAGATCTCGCCGCCCTTTTGAGCGAAACCATCAACGGCCAAAACCTGCAACGGCGTGAGTTAGATCAGGCCATTACAGCACAGGCGCTCCAAATGATTCAGGAAGACACAACGCTGATGGAAGCCAAAACATCGGTGCTTTTTCACCCTGATTGGCACAAGGGTGTGATTGGCATCGTGGCTTCGCGCCTTACCGAAAGCTATTACCGGCCTACCATCATTCTCACAGAATCCAACGGTAAAGCAACCGGCTCTGCACGCTCGGTAAAAGGTTACGACGTGTACAACGCCATAGAGGCTTGCAGCGATTTGCTCGACCAGTTTGGCGGCCATGCTTTTGCGGCCGGCCTGACCCTTCCCGTGGAAAATATTGAACCTTTTCGCAGCAAATTTGAAGAGGTCGTATCGGCTACCATTCGGCCGGAGCAACTCATTCCCGAAATTGAGATTGATTTGGAGATTGACTTTGCCGATATCACCCCGCGGTTTTATGCTGTGCTGAAGCAGATGGCACCATTTGGTCCGGGTAATATGAACCCCGTTTTCATCACGCGGAATTGCATCAATGCGGGGTACAGCAAAACCGTCGGCTCCAACCACCTTAAATTTCACGTGTGCCAAACCAGCAAGCCTGGCGTTACGACAAACGGCATTGGTTTCGGGTTGGGTGCATACTACCCCGAAGTAGCCGATGGCCAGCCTTTCTCGATGGTTTACACCGTGGAGGAAAACGAATTCAACGGGCGTACCTCCCTTCAGCTCAAGGTGAAGGACATTCGCTTTGAACTCTGAGGGCCCTTATCAGGATTTAACGCGCTTAATACTGCAGCCCAGTTGTCGGGTGGAGTTGGGGTCAATGGTTTTTCCGGCAATCATATTAGCGATGGCGTCGGAAAGCCAGGTTTCTTTCACCTCTGCTGAAGCGTTTACATTGTCGTCAATGGCACCTTTGTACACCAGCTTCATGTTTTTGTCAAACAAGTAGATGTGCGGGGTGGTAAGCGCACCGAAGGCATCGGCCACCACGTGGTTGGCGTCCACTACATAAGGCATGGTGTAACCATTGTTTCGGGCGTGTTCCTGCATTTTCTCAAACGAGTCTACACCATCGCGGAAGGCCTCGTTGGAGTTCACCAACACCATTCCAACACCGGCTTTCTCTGCCACCTGGTGCATAGGGTTGTAGCGGTTTTCCCAGCCCTCGCTGTTTTTACCGGGGTTACCCACCACAAACGGACAGGTATTGCATGAAAACACCACCAGCAGGCCGTTCTCTTTTTTCATGTCGTTCAAGCTCATGTCCGTGCCCGACACATCTTTCATTTTCACATCGGCCTTCGGTGCCGCAGCTCCGATTTCCAAAATAGGATTGTTTACCTCTTTGCAGGCCATTACAGCCGTGGCGGCAATGGTAAGTGCGAGAATCAGTTTGTTTTTCATGGTTTTGTGTTTTGAAGGTTAAAGCTAGCCGGTTGCATGGGAAATGCGTTCGTCTTTGGCGTTAAAATTAGCAAACGCTTTGCGGGGGGAGATTGTTTGCTGCGGCCAGTTTTGACTTGGGAGCGTTTGTTTGCTACCTGAGAGCCGGGTGCCGTTCCTTAAGACCATGTTAAACCCTTTGGAAATCCCAACTTTTTTACAGATATTGTGCTCAGAACCAATAAACCAACAGCCATGAACAAGCTAACACACACACACACACATGTAATTACACGTTCT
>SKUL01000053.1 GCA_007129985.1 Flavobacteriales bacterium | reverse complement strand
TAGTGAAAAATCTCTCCGGTAGCAGTGCGCACATGGTTAGGGTGTTTTTTGTAGGTGCCAATATCAATGAGGCGGCGGGTGTTGTGGCCGTCTGGTGTCAGTGCTTCTTTCCAAAACGGTTTGACGAGGATTACTTTATTGAGTTCACGAATGTTGGCCTCTGTGAGTTCTCTTTCGGCGTCGGCTGCCCATTCCTTAATGAGATGCACGGCGAGGTCGTGCGCTTTCATTTCTTCGTACTCACGCAACACGTGGTCGCCTGTTGTTTTGTCGAACATCAGCAACAACTTGGTTTCGCCGTAGGTGAGTGTATTGCCCTCGATGTGGTTGGAGTTGAAGTTCCATTCCAGGCGCAGCTTTTGCCAGAGTTTGTCCGCAGCATCCTTGGAAAGGGGCTGAAGGTCTTTCCATTTCTGGAACAGCGTATCGACTTGTTGAATGGTTTCTGGCAGATTCATTTGTTCTTGGATTTATTTGACGATTGCTTGTCTCTTGAGGGTTTTGCTTCGTGGGGCTGGCCTCCGAGATCGCCCCGTCGGCTGAGGTGGTTCCCGAGCTTGGTCGAGGGACTCTCGAAGCCAAAGGGGGGTGCAGGTTCGGAGGAGAATTCGGCTTCGTAGTGTTGGCCTTCGAGTCCCTCAGGCCGCGATTGGGGTTCATTTAAACCCGTGTGTAGAGAACCCCGCCGGCTGAGGTGGTTCCCGAGCTTGGTCGAGGGACTCTCGAAGCCATAGGGGGGCTCGGGTTTGGAGGAAATCTCGGCATCGTGGGGCTGGCCTTCGAGTACCCTTCGACCAGGCTCAGGGGCCTCCTCAGGCCGCCATCGTGGTTTCATTGACCGTGATTCCAGAGCCTCCCGCTGGCTGAGCGACCCCCGCTGGCTGAGGTGGTTCCCGAGCTTGGTCGAGGGACTCTCGAAGCCAAAGGGGGTTGCGGGTTCGGAGGAGAATTCGGCTTCGTGGGTCTGGCCTTCGAGATCCTCAGGCCGCGTTTGGGTTACCTCAGGCCGCGATTGCGGTTCATCAGGCCGCGATTGGGGTGCATCATGCTGCGGATCAGGTCCACTAGGAACTAAATCGAGAGCTTCCCGTCGGCTGAGGTGGTTCCCGAGCTTGGTCGAGGGACTCTCGAAGCCAAAGGGGGTTGCGGGTTCGGAGGAGAATTCGGCTTCGTAGAGCTGGCCTTCGAGTACCCTTCGACCAGACTCAGGGGCCTCCTCAGGCCGCGATTGGGGCGCCTCAGGCCGCGATTGGGGTGCCTCTGGCCGCGATTGGGGCTTAGGAGCATTTCGATCTCGATAGGCAATTGCCAAATCCGGCAACAATTCAGGTTTGCCGTCAATCAGCGCTTCTTTCTTTTTGCGGTTCCAACCCTGAACTTGTTTTTCACGATAGTACGCTTCATCAATTCGCTGATATTCCTCAAAATACAGCAGCTTTACAGGCAATCTTTTCCGCGTGTGATTAGCGCCCTTGCCCTCCATGTGTTGCTCCAGACGCAACTCAAGGTCTTTGGTGCTACCAGTATAATAGCTGCCGTCATTGCACTGCAATATGTACATGTAGCCTTTCAAAACCCTAATTCATCCAAGTATTTATCCATCTCTTTGCGCACGTCGGCCAATTCGGATTCGAGTTCTTTGATTTCACCGCGTAAAGCGCTTACATCTATCTCTTCTTCCTCCTCAAAAGTATCCACGTAGCGCGGAATGTTGAGGTTGTACTCATTCTCCCTGATTTCGGCCTGCGTAGCGCGATAACTGTATTTTTCAATAGCTCGTAAATCGCGAACCGTAGCGGTTATTTTCTCGATGTCCTCCTCCCGCATGCGGTTTTGTCGCTTGCCTTCTGCATATTCCCGGCTGGCATCTACAAACAACACATCGGTGGTTTTCTTGCCGCGGTTAAAAAGCAAAATGGCGGCGGGAATTCCGGTACCAAAAAACAATTGTGCCGGTAGGCCTATCACAGCCTCAAGAAGGTTCTCTTCAATAAGCTTTTGGCGAATCAGACCCTCGGAGCTTCCGCGAAAAAGGACGCCATGAGGCACGATAACACCCACTTTTCCGGTGCCCTCCACGGTACTCTCAATCATGTGCGTGATAAATGCATAGTCGGCTTTGCTTTTGGGTGGCACTCCTCGCCAGAATCTGTTGTAACGATCATTTCCGGCTTTTTCGGCACCCCATTTATCGAGCGAGAAAGGAGGATTCGCCACCACAATGTCGAATTTCATCAGGTGGTCACCCTCGGTGAGTTTGGGGTTGTTGAGTGTATCTCCCCACTCAATTTTGGCGTTGTCTATTTCGTGCAGAAACATGTTCATCTTGCCCAACGCCCAGGTACTTCCGTTGCTTTCCTGGCCGTACACTGAGTAGTTGTCAGAATCAATCTCACGGGCCACTTTAATCAGCAGAGAACCTGAACCGCAGGCCGGGTCGTAGATACGCATGCCTTCTTTGGGCCGGAGGAGTTTGGCCAGCAACTCGCTGACTTCAGCGGGGGTGTAAAACTCACCACCTTTCTTTCCTGCATCGCTGGCAAAGTGGGATATCAGGTATTCGTAGGTGTTACCAATCACATCCTGATTTCCCAAGGTTGAAGGCCGAAAATCCAGTCTTTTATCCGCAAAATCCTCAATGAGGTTTTTGAGCCTGCGGTGGCGGTCTTTGGTTTCGCCCAGGTTATTTTCGCTGTTGAAGTCGATATTCCGAAACACGCCTTCGAGTTTTCCTTTGTTGGCCTCTTCAATGGCGTCGAGGGCTTTGTTGATGATTTCGCCGATGTGCGGATCATCTCGCTGCTCATAAATATCGTAGTAATTGGCACCATCGGGAATCACAAAGCGTTCGCGCTCCATGGCGCGCTTTACACGGGTGGCATCGCCCTTGTATTTCTCTTCGTAGGCTTCCTTGCGGTCGCGGTGCACATCGCTGATGTACTTGAGGAAGAGAAAAACGAGGATGTAGTTTTTGTATTCGCTCGGGTCAACCACACCGCGAAAGGTGTCGCAGGCTTTCCATGCGAGTTGGTTGATTTCGGATTGGGAGACTTGGGTCATTGAAGTAATTGTTTTAGTTCACTTTTAACACGATTAATGAAAAGTGCGGAATGCGTTACTACTTTCCTCTTAAGGTGATTGTTATTTTTTCTCAAAGAACGGATATATAAATTCGAATCCGAGAGTTTAGCAACATGAATTTGCTCAATTAGTTGAGAAATCCTGTTTGTCCTTCGGCTAATATCTGCGGAAAGAAGATTAAACTGCATTTCCGTAATCACCCTATTAAACATCAATATCCGTTGCCGCTCAATCCGCGCATGTAGATTTGCATTTGCCTGCCTAGCATATGCTTCACATTCTCGATAAGGTTCTTTGAATAAATCTATTGCTCTCATATTAAAGGTTAAATATCATTGTTTTTTTCTTTTCGGTTAGTTCCGTTATCCGTTGCTGTTCGGCAACGTAAAGTTGGTGCAGTGCTGCAATTCGTTTCTGGTCAGTAAGGGTGTGCAACTGCAATTCTAGACTGTCCAGCACTTTTTTACTGATGGTCTTCACCGTGCCCAGTTTGGCGTTTTGGGTGAAAAATGTTTGAGCACGCACGGACATTAAATACCAGGCGAGATATTCCGGCAACACATCCGCATCCAGGTTCCGTATCACAAAAAAGGTGGACGAAGCCACAGCGCGGGGTATTTCTCCGCGCCACATGACCGCGTAGTTCCGGCTGCCTTTGGCCGCAAAGAGCACGTCGCCCGGCTGCAGGAAATCGGTATCTTTGCATTGGTCTTCTGAAACATAGAGTAACCCGGCATGGTCTATTTCTCCGAATTCGTCAAAATCCTTCCCTTGCAGGCATACCACATCGCCTTGCGCCTGTGTGCGCGCATTGATGCCAAAGCGGATTTCGGCGATTTCAGAAAGTTTTTTTCTTTTCATGTCGTCTACAATGACGGTAAAGGTATGGAAAGTTGCCTATTGCCTTTCAAAAATTTTAGTTTTCGGCGTCAGTACCGAGACACTTAGTTGAACCGGGGCGTACAACTTGACAATTCAAGCTGTGGTTGGAATGGAACAGACGAGGGCCTGCCTTTATACTCACCTGAGGCTCGTCTCAACCCCACATGAAAAACTTGGTCTGAAATAAACTAATCCGCCATTCTCGGACTAAACCGTACTTTCACACCTTGTTACTTCAAGATGAACAGCCGATCTGAAATACCCAAGGAGTTAATTGAGTTTCTTCAACTGGACATTCCCACACCCCCTCCCCGGGATTACGGCTTTTTGGATGTGGTCAATCAGGCCACCCGCGAAACTACTATTTGCAATGTTTACAGGTATTTTCTCAGTCAATCTACCGCTCCCAAACTGAGCGAGCGCATGATTTCAGCACTTCTCGAATTGTTGGAGTCAGCATTTGAGGAGAAGGGCATGGAAAAACAGATAGACCTCAGTGAATATGAAGTTCACTTAGAGTATTCAACCGCGCAAGGCCGCATTGACATCCTCATCTTGTCCAGAACCAGTCGTTGTGCTATCATTATCGAGGCGAAAATTCACCACGCGCTTCACAACAACCTCAGCGACTACTGGTCAGCTATTGACTACCCGGAACACCAGAAAGCTGGAGTTGTGCTTGGTCTTTATCCGCACAGCGACGTACAAATCGGTCACTCACATTTCGTGAGTCTTACCCACACAGACTGGCTAAATAGTGTTGTTTCAGGCGGCTTACCTCACGATATAGCAGTTAAGAACTACATCTATTTTCAAGACTTTGTGAATAACATGAATCGCATCACCTATTCTAATGAAATGACACCAGAAGTCAAATTTTACCTGAGCCATCCTGACAAAATAGAATCAGCCATTGCTACCAAAAAGGCGGCATTGGAATATGTCATCACACAACTTCAAACCGTTGCTGAACGACTCAATCTGTCCGTTTTCGGCTCTAACGATCACTGGCGTAATCTCTGGGATGCGGAGAAAAAGTATCCAGTGTATTACACCGTTTTTCCGCATGACATTATTACATCCGGAGGTCAGAATATAACAATCATCATTGAGCTTTTCGGCAAAGCAATAGCCGAAGAAGAATCACTCCGTCAATTGTTAAAAGACGATGCGCTAGCGAAGAGACTTAACAACCCACATCACAGAAGAGCAGGATACGTGCATTTTCTATCCACAACCATTCAGTTGTCACCCGAAAGTCTTAATCTGTTAGCTGAAAAAATCGTTGATACGATTGCAAACGATTTGGAGCCCGTACGACAAAAACTGTTGAAGGCTTTGAACTGTCCCTTGGAGACATAAGGCTCACGATTGAACCAGTACACTTTCTTTTGGCACGGGTGCTTGACTGTGTTTCTGCTTTATCTGTTCAAACCAATTCATGTAGAAAGAGGAGCAAAATACCAAAAGGTATTCTTTTGCTTGTGTTCCGCTCTCACATAGGGTATTCGATGTAATTGATTTTCAGCATCCAATTCACGCAGCACTTGTCTGATTGGCAAACCAGATCGATGGTCTTTCGTGAATATTCCCTTTTCAATGAATAACGGCATGAAATCCTTGGCCGGCTGAATACCCTTACCGGGATTCTTCTTGAAAAACTCTTGAAGAGCCGCATTTATCAAAACTATCTTACTCTCTGTGTTCATAATGGTATTACATGGTTTACGATGCTAAACTACTGAAGTGACAGCGCAATATCAACACATTTCTTCCGAAGCATTGATAATTCCGGCAGAGCCGACCGGTTTTTTGCCAGATTTACCAGTGGTCTGTGCTTCGTAATCAAGGCAGTTTCCAACTGGTCCCAGCCGCTTTCCATGGTAACCCAGTGAACAGTAAGATGCGCGTTCATCCATTCAATAATCCGTGCATTATCTGCCTCTGAAAATCGGTAATTTCTCTGATTACTCTTACCAATCAGGGACCCGGGAGGTGGCGTATATCCCAACAATGCACCCATACTCCGAAAAAACGTTCCGTGTCCTCGGGCCCTTAGCTCCTGCCCCAGCATTCTGCGGCGCAGGCTTTTAGACGCAATACCGATATAGACGATATCGTGCCCCCTTCGGCTCAGTTCATCACTAAACGGCTGAGGCAAGGTTTTTACATCACGAATTCTAATGCAATACATCCCGGACATGGGAGGCACCATATTGTCAATCACTCCAACAGATTTCTGCTTGCTTGAATCCATCAATTCTTTCTCATGATTTCCACTTGGTTTTGTCCGTGCCTTTATCGCAAAGCTTTTTGTTGATTTGGATTGAGCTGGCTTTGTAAAGTTAGTTTCAAAGGAATCAATTCCTTTTGCGCCAGAAAGCGGAATGACCCAACCACTTCCCTTACCTCCCGGTTGAACAGCATGTGGTATTTTGCCTGCACGCAAAATCCTTCTCAAAGGCAGACCTGGCCTCGTTTCGCTATCCTTCAATAAACCTTCGCGATCAAGCACTTCACCGGCTTCGACAGGGTTCAAGGCTTTCAATCGGTTCTTTATCATGTGTGCATCCAAACACTGTATTATCCTCTCAATGCTCATGGGCTGTTACTTATTTTGGTTGGCCTTTTTGAAACACGAAGCCATACTTACTGCGTGGCACGCATAAAAAATTTTGTTCTTGATGTACTTGTCTTTCCACTCAGGGTGCTTGTCCATCACCAGTTTCACCACAGGGTAACGCTCCAACAAATCCTCGGAGGGAAACATTCCTGCGATGCGCGAAACAAAGCTACTGGAAGAAGACCTTAAAGCAAGATTCCTGTTTTTGAAGTCAGTATCATCAATAACCGTACGTGCAACTTTACCCACGGTAATGATTTTTTCGGGCTCAAAAACTTTGAACATTTCATCCCAAAGTCTGCTCGATTCCTTCTTCATTGAAGGAATTGGATTTAGATTCTTCGATCTGGATTCATTTGTAATAGACCACATGACCGAATTTGACACCGCACATTGGTGGGCTTTCAAATCATCATAGAAGGCCGCCTCAACCGCTAACTTCAAGGTGCCCTCATCCCATGGTTTTACCCCAACAAAATCTCTTTCCTTGCTATCCTCTTCATAGAGTCGGTTCAACCGCTGATCCGAACTCCAGCTTTTCAAGAGTTCGTAATAGCTTCCGCTTGATTTGGAAAGATTCTGGCTTTCACATAAAACCAACACCCCATTCCAGTTATCAGGTATGTAGGGAATGTACGGTTCCGGAAATACCACATTGTCCTCGATATTATGCCTGAAGTTGCGACATACATCAAGTAGTTGTTCTCTAATTTGTTGTGTGTTCATTGGTTTGTGTATTTGGTTTAAAATTAGTATGTTTTTGGATTTTCTCCACCCCACTCTCCCTGTTTAGCAAAATGTCTTTGCGGTGTTTGGCGAGGTTGAGGTGAACAGGAGGGGCGAGTTTCATGATGCGCGACTTGAGGTGCTTGCGGTAAAAGAGCAAATCGCCGTTTTCGATGATGGTGTTGGGGTCAAAGTCAACAGCGTGGGCTTTGAGCATTTCCAGCATTTCGTCGCTGTTGAGCTCGCGGTGGTCGCTCAGGTAATCGGCCATGTGCAAAAGGAGGGTTTCCTGCTTGCGGAGGGTCTCTTCGGCGAGTTTGGCAGCCTGCGAAATCCACTCCCCGGCCTCTTTGTTGAGGCGGTAGTCGTTGTCGAAAAGGAAAGTATTGTTTAGGGGTGACTCTACCGCAAAGCTGCCCAGGGTGCTGCCCATTCCGCATTCTTTGAGCATCTTCGTAACAAGCTCTGTAGCGTGACTTAGGTCCGACGAGGCGCCGGTGGTGACGCGGTCCTCGCCAAAAACCACTTTCTCGGCCATCAACCCGCCCAGCAACATGGCAAGGCGGGCGGTGATTTCGCTCCGCGAGATGTACTTCCATTTGCCGCTGATAAGCGCAAAACCCGAGCTGCCGTGGTCAACCGTGTTGGAGAAAACGGCTTCGGGCAGCACGCGCAGCAGCACCGCGGCCAATATAGCATGCCCGCTTTCGTGCACGGCCGTGATGGCCTGCAAATCGTCCTGCTTGTTTTTGCGCAGTTTCTCGAGCTCCAGCTCCTGCTTAAACTGCATGTGGTGATGGCTTTGTTTTCCATCGCGGAAGCTCACCTCTACACCGACATCGTTGGCCGAGAAGTGCAAACTGCAATGCTCCAGATTTTTGATAAGCATCTCACTCACCACGGCTCCCATGCGCGCGGTTACCAGTCGGTACACCGTGGTAAACACCGGACGCGTCCCCTGGGTGGGAAACACTCCTTCGCGGTAGAGCAATCCGCGGAGGGCATCGTCAAAATGAAGTTTCAGCCCGAATTCCTCGCGGGCATTGCCGGCCAGTTTCTGCAGTTCTCTGTCAATAATCAACTCATAGGTTCGCTTGCTGAAAGCGGGGTAAATGACGTGGTGATTTCCCAAACGCGCAATCTGCTCGGCGCGAAAACGGTACTTGAGGGCTTTCTTGATTTCGGGCAGGTTGATATTGAGCGAGCGCTCGTGAAATTCATCGGCGCTGATGTCGGCATTCTGGTTACCGGCCATTTCAAAGGCTTCATCGAGGTTGCCCATCACAAAAACCAGCGACTTCCGGCAGTCCACTTCCTTCGGACGTCTTGCCACAAGCAACACCTCCTTGAGAAATTCCATGGTCTCAAGACCGTTGTACGACAGCAGACGATTCTTCACCTCTTCGGGCGTTTCGAAAAGCTCTGTCGCTGCGCCGTAAATATCCATGTACCTGTCAGGCGAAATAAAGGGCCGCGACTTCTCGGGGTTGTCAGAGCTATCGGTGTTGTCATCGAGCCTCAAGTCTGCCAAACTGTAGCTGGATTTATAGTATTCCATGTAGCGCTCCAAATTTTTCACCACCACGCCGCGCTCAACCTTCACACCACGCATCAGCAGCGCTTTCACATCGTCCAATATATCCTCAATCGCGCGTGTAACCGAGTAACACGGGTAGCTGGTAAACATGCCGGAGTCGAGCAACTGCCACACCACCCTGTTGAAGGGCCTGTTTGTCTCCTCCCCCATTTGACTGATGGTGCGCGCATGCTGGAATTCATCAAACGCGATGATAAAGGGGAAACCGCTCTTCTTTTCATGCATTTTTTCGAGTTCAGTTCTTACGTTGATGGAATCATGTGCCGAGGAG
>SKUL01000337.1 GCA_007129985.1 Flavobacteriales bacterium | reverse complement strand
CGCTCTATACTTTTAATCAATGATAAAGTTGAATTAATATCAATTTTGTAACTATATTTTGATAATTCTTCGATATAGAGCCATTGTTGATCTAAATTGACAGAAGGACGGTTGGTCGGTGTGGTTATACTTCGTGAAAAAGCCAGAGGTTGAAATATATCGTGTTTTCGGTAACCAATTGCAACTTTATAAGTATACATTGGTTTTATACTGGAAATATACCAGTCATCTGCCTGATGGGTAATATTGATATCAATGTATCTGTTTTCATTTTCAATAAAAAGCCATCGGAGCTGTTCAAAGCAGTGAGTTCATAATCAGCTTCTCCATGCACAAAATCCACAGTATTCAAAAACCCACCTGTAATGTACACGTTTCCGGCCCAATCCGCTTGAATACTGCGCCCCAGGTTGAACCCACTGGTTCCATACCATTGCGTTTGCATAGACAAGCCGTTAGAAGGATTTCTTTTTGTGAAGTAGATAAAGCGATTAGCGCTGCTCCCGAGAACGGTGCGGTATCCTGTTACATATACATTGTTGGCTGCATCCGTTGCAATGCCCAGTCCTTCGGCATTTTCAGAAGTAACACTAACTATCTTACGCGCCCACACAACCGTGCCACTTGACGAAACTTTTGTAATGAAGCCATTTATCTGACCTCCACCATGGGTTAGAGTAACCGAGCCAAAGGTGGCAGACGGTGTAGATCCGGTAAACATACCTGTGAAAAGAACATTTCCAGACCAATCAGTTGTTATGGCTTTTCCTTCATCGGCACTTCCCCCTCCATACCTCCGCGACCATAAATGGCTGCCGGCAGGTGATAATTTTAGCACAAAAGCATCCAGATTGTTGAAAGTACCTGCGGAAGAATGGTTACCCCCCGAGCCTCCGGGGTTCAGGTTAATGGAGCCGAAAAAAGCCCCTGTGGCGTATACACTACCTCCAATATCAACGGCTAATCCGTTTACGTTGTGTGGGGTAGATGTGTTTCCTCTTCGAAATGCCCAAACGAGGTTTCCGCCCTGATCCAGCTTCATAAAAAACATGTCGAAGCCTCCCTGCGATGTGAGCACAACAACACCTTGACCGGGGTCGAAATCACCGGATTGTGTGAATTGGCCCGCAATATAGACCTCTGAATCATGCGAAACAGCAAGTGCGTTTGGATTTGTAGTTGCCGAGCTTCCAAATTGTTTCCCCCAAATGAAAGCCCCGTCTAAATTGAGTTTTACAACAAAGGCCCGACCATTGGATTGTTCTATTTCGAACACCCCGGGTCCGGGATCAATGTCAACTGTGTTGAAAAAAGACCCTGTCAAGTACAAAAAACCGTTGATATCAAACGCCAGCGCGTGCGACGTAACAGTCGAAGGGCTTTGAATGAATTTGGTCCAGATATGCTTGCCGGCACTGTTGTACTTGGACAGGAATACATCAGTTGATCCCAGCGATTGGGTAGGAACAAAACCTCCTTCAGGGTCTGGATTAATGGTTCCAAAAAAGTCGCCCAATACATAACTGTTGCCCTCTAAATCTACAACAACCTCATTTGATGTTACGCTAGAGCTACCCTCAAAACCGTTTACCCAATCGAAGTACTGATTGGTACAGCTTTCGGTGCCAAAAACCTGCTTAACGTTGATGTTATACAGCGTATCACAGCCGCTTGGAGCCGGAACAAAATCAACATACTCTCCGGCTTCGGTGTACACAGCGCTACCTGAGGGTGAAACAAGGCTATCACAAATAAATTCAACAACATTTACAACCGGTCCCTCCAGAATTTCCAGATGAAAGGTCACTACACTGTCGCAACCGGCAGAGTTTGGCAAGATGTCCAGATAAATTCCACTGTCCTCGTATTTCCAGCCATATGCCTCGGTTATATAGAAGTGACAAGTAGTTGTTTCCTGAACTGAGTAGGTGTGGCTGCCGCATTCCTCGTAGCGCGCAACAAAGCCATTCGACCCGCCAGCACTAGTGTGCGACGTCTCTTCAAAGGTATACTCAACGAGGCCTTCAAAATCGCCGGAAATGATCACTGAAGATTCAGCATCCAGTGAAATGGAGCTGAGAATTAGTTCGGAGGAACCGGTTAACTGTCGATACCACAATAGCTCGTTAGACGGATTGTACTTAATGATAGCAGCTCCTGTTTGTGTAGAAAGCTCAGAATTTAATAAACCATCTCCAGAGGGTACGGAGAGGTCGGCACCAAATGACATGGATACGTACAGTTCGTCTGTGCTATTCAGCGCAACACCCCACCCCCGGTCGTTCTCAATACTGCCCAACCGAATAACAGACTCCCATTCGCCGCCGGAGTTTATCTGGCCAAGAAATACATCACTTCCGCCCCACGTGGGAATGTTTATGGTATTGCCCGGGATGTTGATAACAAGCTCGCTATCGAAATCGCCAACAACACGAACGTTTCCGTTTGACTGAACAGCCAGACCCCGAATTGTGCAAGATTGTGCATCGTGAGCAGCATTGACCCAATCAAAATCACCATCGTCTGAAATCTTCAAAAGAAATGCATCGTCCAGCCCCTGAGAATTTAAAATCCCAGTTCCAAGCCCACCACTGAAGTCGGCAGTATTCCTGAACGTGCCGCTCAAGAAAAGAGAGTTTTGGGCATGAACAATCTCCGTTGGCGAATCGTTTTCTGGCCCGCCGTAATGCTGTGCCCAAACAAAATCACCATTGTCATCTAGTTTTAAAACAAAAACGTCTCTCATTCCGGCACTTGAAAGAATGTGCTGAGATGAACCCGGATTAAAATCAGAGTCGCCTAAAAACCAACCTGCGATATATACATTGCCATCACTGTCAGCAGTTACGGATGTAGCCACAACATTGGCAGGCCCTCCAAAGCTCTGCATATCTATAATCTGCCCATCACTTGTTAGTCTTAGCACAAAAGCATCTTCCGAACCTTGGGAACTAATAGAGCCTGTTCCTGAAATAGCAGTATAGGAAATGGTTGTGCGGAAGTAGCCGGAAACGATAATCTCCCCGTTGGCATTGATGGCTATATCGGAGCCACCATCATCAGCGAAGGAGCCCAATGAAACCACCCACAGTAACGAGCCGTCTTGTGCGTGCTTCGTAACGAAAATGTCGTCGGTACCGCCCGTTGATGATTCGGAAAAACCGGGCACGCCGGGGCTGAAATTGACGTTTCCCCGATAGGTACCCGTTGCGTATACGTTTCCATCATCATCTACGGCAGTTGATGCGGGCTTAACCATCAGCGTGCCGCTGTACATATTAGACCAATCCAGTGATTGTGAAATCGCAGTTGATGTAAGAAAAACGAAAAGCAGGAATGCAACAGAGCTTCTTAGAGCAGATAACATGGCGTAGATTTTGGCAAGAGCCGGTTGGTACAACACTCTCATTTAATGTACCAAAAGTAGCAAAATAATGATGAGTGCCATGTCAATTCTTCTTCAATAGTTTACCGGCTTCGGCTTGGGGCGGTGCACCGTAAAGACCCGCGATATATTAAAGCCAAAATGAATATCGCCGTCCAGCCAATTGCCCGTTGTCTCGGTGATAAAACCTTTCTCAACCATATGGGTGCTGTTGCTGAAATGAAGCTGAAAAACGTGCCCTCCGGTTTCAATGTCGAAACCTATGGACAGAGAGTTCCTTCGGCCGGCGTCCAGTTGATTGGGATGCGCGTAGTAGTATTCTGCATTCAGGGCGATGCGCTTGGTGAGCTTTAAACGCCCGCCGGCACCCATGGCAAAAATGTCGTGTGCGTCATCCGCAGTGGCTACCAGGTTGCGGTGAACTACAGATGGCATAAGTTGTAGTGTAAATCCTTCCGAGAATTTTCGACCCACAATAAGCTGGTGCGCATAGGCATAGCGCGAAGTAGAGAAATTAACCCGCTCCGGATATGCCCACCGCAGAGTATTGATGGTCATGGTGCTGAGCCACGACAAGGTGATGGGCATTTTGCGCTCGCCCGAACTTTGCCTTAGAATGCGCGCCTTCACAAAACCGTCGTAGGTTTTTTCAAACGAACTGCGACCAAGGCCCACCATGAGCCAGTCGGTTACGCCGTAATCGAGTCCAAGCCTGATGCTCGCCTGGTCTAACCCGAAAATCTCATATACCCCGCTGTTGATAAATCCAAAACGATGCGAAATTTTCACATCAAGTACTCCGTGATGGGTGTTTTCAAGAGAGTGGGAGTTTACAATTCTCGTGGTTTTGAAAGAGGCCGTTGCGTATTCCGTTTTCGGGTCCTCATCCCCCAGTAAGTCCAATAGCGACTCTTCTTCCTCTTGGGCGTGGAGCGCAGGAGATGCGCAGAATATCAGCAGGGCAGCCCCGAGCTTTAACGGGTTTATCATCGTTCAAGCGGTTGAAGGTTCATGTTCACGTTTACTTCTATTTCGCGGGCAATGTTGTCGCGCACCACAGCGGGTATTTTGATGTCGTGGTCTTCCGGTTTCACGATAAAGGTGGTTTGGACTTCCATCCCGGCTTTACCCGGCTTCATAGTCACGCTGGTGCTTACCTCGCGCTCCACACCTTTGATGCTGAGTACTCCTTTAGCTTCGAAAGTTTGGGTTTCCTGTTTCTTCAGGTCGAGTTTTTCGATGTCCTCAACCACGCCTTTGAAAGTGGCTTTGGGGTGCTTGCCCGACTCCATGTAATTCTCGTTAAAGTGCTCCTGCATCAGCGCCTTTTTGAACGAAAACGAGGCAATCAAGAGACTTACTTCCACCTTGCCGCTGTTGAGGTCTAGCACACACATGGCTCCGTTGTTTTCGGCGCGGATGTCTTCGAGCGGCGCGGAAGAAAAGAAATCCACCTCTCCCTTTCGGGTAAAGTATTTGTCTTGCGCCATGCCCCATGCGTGAAGCCCGAGGCAAATAAGCAGAGATATCGCAGCTTTTATGTTCATGACTCTGAGGTTTGAAGGGTGCAACGGCTCAGCTCTACATCTCCGTTCAGACCGGAGCAAAATCCGCGCACCACCACAGACTGTTCCAATTCCGGGCCATTTTGCAAGGGCTCTGCCATCAGGCACTTGATACCAAAGATGGGATGACCGGCGTCGAGAATAATCACGGAAACGCCATCTGATGCAGACTCCGATTCAAGAACCGATCCTGTTACTTCCAAGAGTTTTCCGCCGAATTTGTCGTGAGCGGTGCTTTCGTTTTCATCGTAGGCGGCAAAAAGTTCTTCGGCGCTAAGCTGAAAATCTGCCGCCCGACTGGATGCTGTTTCCGGGGCTTTGTTGTATTGCTGCCATGCAACGTAAGCTGCAGAGGCACCGAGCAGAAGGAGTACAATGAGGAGCGCAGGTCGTTTCATAAGGTCAGTTGTTGGGAGCGCCCTGATCAATCCAGATTTGCACTTCTTCGAGTTGACAATCGGGCAGCCGTGGTTCGTTTTTGGGCATGGGCGAGAACCCGCTGCTGTGCGACATGGTGCCGAGCAGGTTTCCGTTCAGGGCCTGAGCCTGAATTTGTGCGTGGTTGGTGAGGCTGATGCCGGCTCCCGGATTGGTGGCCCCGTGGCAACTCACACACTTGGTGTTGATAAGGGGCTGAATGGTGCCACTAAACGTTACATTGTCGGGGTCGCAAAGCTTGAAATCCGGGTAAAGCTCTTCTTCCACATCGTAGTAGCACGAGCTTAGGGTGAGGCCAAGCAGAACGAATAAAGTCAGGTGAAAACGGGTCATGTACATCAGCTTTCAGGGGCATCGTCGGCAATCCATGCGGCGATTTGCGCAAGTGTACAATCGGGCACCTTTTGACCAAGGTAAGGCATGGGAGTGGCGTTTGAGTTGTGTGCCATGGAGTCATAGAGCAAGCCATCCAGCGCTTGCGATTTGACTTCTTCGTAAGTGGTGAGTACGATACCCGCGTCGGGGCTGGCTCCCGAGTGGCATGCTGTGCAGTACTGCTCCATGATTGCTTCTACACGGTTTTCGTAGGTGATGTTTTCCGTGTTACAGGTGGGAGGTTCGGGCTCAGGGGGTTCGGGCGGGTCGTTTTTGCAGGCCGTAAAGGCAATCATCAAAGCAAACAGAAAGGGCAATATGGAATGTTTCAGGTTCATAGTTGTAGTTTGACGTAAAGTTGCACAAAAAGGCCAATATAACCCCACAAGTTGCTTGAGTGTTCGGTTTTCAGTCCATGTGTTGTAAAGGCCGAAAAACTTGTACTTTTGTAGGCCTTTTGCGAAACGATGCTTTTTTTCGATTTGCGGAGACCGGGCCTATAGCTCAGTTGGTTAGAGCACCTGACTCATAATCAGGTGGTCGCTGGTTCGAGCCCAGCTGGGCCCACGAAGTGGGACAACCCTCATTGCGCAAGCGATGAGGGTTTTTTGTTGCGCGAGCAACAAATCTGGGTGAGGGGGTCTATGCCGGCCTATGTTTTCTCGCGACTTCGGAGCGCAAGAAAACAAGTGCCGGTAAGCCCAGCTGGGCCCTGTTGCGCAAGCGATGAGGGTTTTTTGTTGCGCGAGCAACAAAGCTGGGCGAGAGGCTTACGCCAACTTTTTCAATAAGAGGGGCCAAAGACACCAAACTAACTGCCTGATTAACCTCCATTTAGCTCTTGAATAAATTTCCCCGATGCGGGCAGGGTTGAATTAGTTGGCGTAACCCCGATTAGAGAATCAGCTTTTTGTGCGATTCGCATAAAGCGCAAAAGGCATGATTCACTTTATCGAATATGAGCCGATCCATCGGGTCATATTTTGGGTCTATGCCGGCCTATGTTTTCTGGCGACTTCGGAGCGCAAGAAAACAAGTGCCGGTAAGCCCGGCTGGGCCCGTGATTCCGGCAATTCCTTCCAAATTGAGATTAAGAACTTTCTGTAGAGAGCATTGGGCGAGATATTAAAATGTCACGAAAACGTTACAGTAGAGGTAAAAAACGTATATTTGTAACGAAATAGTATCAGGATGGAGTTATTCGAAAAGCTGGACGGTGAAATTGTTGAAGAAGTCGGAGCAAAACTAAAGACGCTTCGAAAAGTCAGGAATTGGAGCCAGTCCGACCTTGCCGCCAAAGTAGGGGTCAGCCGCAAGCATATCAGCGAAATCGAAACAGGGAAAGGCACTTCACTGCTCACCTTTGTAAAATTGCTCAAGGTGTTTAACAAATCCGAAAAGCTGCTGGAGGTGCTTTCGGGCTCTTCGGTTTCGCCCAGAGATAGGTTCATGAAAGAAAATAAATGAGCTCAGCCAAAGTTACCATATGGAACACCACTGTAGGCTTTCTCACATGGGATGAGCAAATCAGCGCCGCAGTTTTTGAACCCGACCCCGAATACCTCAAAGCCCCCTTTAATCTCTCGCCTTTGCTGCACCCCAACAAGGAAGAGTTTCTGTACGGATTTGATTTTCATGCGCGCTTCGAAGGGATGATTCCCTTGTTCAACGACTCGTTGCCCGATTCGTTTGGCAACATCGTGTTTAAGGAATGGGCGGAACAGCAAAACCTGAACAGAGGGAAAATCAATCCTGTAGAGCGACTTCTCTACACAGGTAATGGTGGTATTGGCGCGCTGGAGTACCACGTAAGCAAGGACATACAAGCAGCAGAAAGTGAGCTTAATCCGGAAGAGCTGGCCGTGATTTCAGACAAAATCATCAAAGGAGAATACCACCAAACCGATTACCTGCTCAATCCACAGGCATTGCAAAATATACTTTCCATCGGCTCGTCGGTGGGAGGGGCCCAGGCCAAGGTTTTGCTGGCCCTTCCGAGAGAGGAACACGGAGGTAAGCAGAAGTTTTTGGCAGGCGACCGGCTTTACCCGGAGCCGACAGACTATTTCGTTGTAAAGTTGGAACACGACCGCGAAAACGCCTGGTCGCGAGAAAAGAATCGCGTAGAGTTTGTGTACAACCAGATGGCGCGAAACGCCGGTATCAATGTGGCCGAATCCAGGTTGATTTTTCATGCAGACCGGACGCACTTTGCGAGCAAGCGCTTCGACCGGTTGAACAACCAGAAAATACACAAGCAAACGGTCAACGCGCTCACCGGTTTTTTTGGTCGGAACAACGAGTTTGGTTACGAGGACATTTTCAGAATCATGGAGTTTTTCAAACTGCCCTACGGCCAGAAAGAACAACTGTTTTTGCAAATGACTTTCAACGTGTTGGCGTCCAACCGTGATGACCACACCAAGAACTTCTCTTTCCTGATGAACCGCGAAGGCCAATGGTCTTTGTCGCCCGCCTATGACCTGACCTACCCCCTGGACCCGTACCAAAGCTTTGATGTGCCGCACAAAATATCCATCAACCAAAAAGTAAACGGCATACAAAAGTCGGATTTACAAGCCGTTGCCAGAAAAGTGGGCATCACCCGCTACAACGAGCTGATAGAAAGGGTAGCCACAAGTGTTCAGGATTTCTCAGGTCTCGCGGCGCAGCACAACATCTCCACCAAGACCATTCGCTTGATTGATAAAGAGATTGAGCGCAATCTTTCGGTGTGTTTTGGCGGGAGGGCTTAGGCCATCGCCCCCTTCATCAAGCCCTTTAAGCTCAACTTCTCCTCCCTCAAGTGCATCAATGGCCACGCGGGTTTGCTCCATGCTGCCGCGCTCGGGGATGGTGCGATTACACCTTAAATCTGTATCGAGATGTTTACTTTACCGCCAAGACCTTTCTCCACGATTTCATACAAGGTCTTTAGCGTAATATTACTCCCATCATTTTCAATCCTCGAAATGTATGTTCGTTTCTTGTCCACTAAGTCCGCAAGCTGTTCTTGGGTTAGTTGTTTTTCTTCGCGCGCTTTTTTAAGAAGCAATCCGATTTTAAATGACTCGAATTCACGCTCCAACTCATCACGTCGAGAAGTACCTTTTTTACCGTATACTTCATCTTTGATACTTTTCCAACTACGTGTTTTCATTTTGTTTGTTTTTGGTTTCGTGATACTTCTCCATTAATACAACTGCTTTCCTTAATTCATTTTTGGGTGTCTTTTGCGATTTTTTCGTAAATCCATTTAACAAAACCACTAATTTTTCATCGTCAAAGAAGCAAAACACCCTCCAAATATTCGAGCTCAATCGGATGCGTGCTTCATAAAGACCAGTGGTTCCTACAAGAGCTTTTAAGTAATTACTCGGCACTCTCTCCAATGTTTCAATCGCCTCAATGATTTTGAAAATCTTGTTTTGAACTTTTACCGGCTGTTTCTTCAGGAACTCACTAAAGTGATTTTCAAATTCGACAACTTCTCGAACCTTCTGATTCATCAATCAAAGGTAACTTAAAAGTTACAATTGTCCAAATTTT
>SKUL01000020.1 GCA_007129985.1 Flavobacteriales bacterium | reverse complement strand
TCGTTTCTCAGTGAGCCGTCGGGAGCAAACTCTTTGGTTACGCCTTGCAAAACGCCATCGCGGTAATTTTTCTTCATTTTTCTGACACCTGTTTCATAGTAGAAAGTCCAGGTGCCATGCTCTTTCTCGCGGCGATACGTACCGGTATATTCCACAGTACCGTCGGGGTAGTAGGCTTCTTCCTTTACCACTTGCGATTTCTCGTTTTTTCCCTTGGTCCACACCACAAACTCGGGGTTTCCATTGTCGTGAATGCTTACAATTTGTTTGCGCTGAGCCACAACTTGAGATGCAATCAAAAAACTAAAAATGAGGAGTATAAAGTGCTTCATGGGAGGAAACTTTAGAGCATGCGAAGCCACTAAAACCTTGCCACAAACTTCAGATTTACCAGCCTTCCGGTGAGGAAGTTCGGTATGGCATAGCTGCGGTTGGAGTCGTCTTTTATCCAAAGGTAATTCACCACGTTGTTGGCTCCAAAGAGGTTGAAAATTTCGAGGCTGATCCAAGCGGTATTTAACTTTCCGAAGAAGCGTGAATTCTGCAACGACTTGATGCCCATCAGTAAATCGTAAGAAAAGCCGATATCAACCCGTCGGTAAGAAGTGGTGCGAAGCGTATCCCGGTATCGCTCCTGTGTGGGCGGTCCAAATGGCAAACCGGTTCCGTACAGAAAGCTCACGTGCACTTTGAATTGTGGCCAGTTCGGCATTTCGTCCTGAAAAAACAGATTGAAATTGATAAGCTGGTCAGTTGGGCGGGGAATGAAGCCCGGCTCAAAACGCAGACTGTCAACAGCTACCTGATCGGCGGTGAAACCTGAGAAAATCTCTTCGCCAGAAGCATTGTACCGTCTGTAAAAGAAGTCGTCTTTAATGTCTTCGCGGGTTCGCATAAACGAAATCGAAGCCCACGATTCAATGCCTTTGATAAACTCTCCGTTGATTTTTAAATCAAGCCCTGTGGCATAGCCCGTTGCGTTATTTTCTGCGTAGTAGCGAAGACGCACATTGTCCACTTCATACGGAATGATATCGAGCAAATGCTTGTAATACAGTTCTCCCACAAACTTGAAGGGCCTGTCCATCATGCGGAAATTGATGTCGGTACCCAACACAAAGTGAATAGATTTCTGGGCCCTGATTTGCGGGTTCAAGCGTCCGTCAAAATCCCGCAATTCGCGGTAAAAGGGTGGTTGCTGATACAAGCCTGTGGCGAATTTTATCACTACATCGCGCACAAGAACCGTGGTGTCATTGATTTCCTTTTCCCACTTGGGTTTGTACGAAAAGTTTGCCCTCGGACTGAAAACCAGTTGGTTGTTAAAATCCCAATAGTTGGCTCTCAAACCGGCGTTGGCGGTAAAAACAGCACCGTTTCCAAGTGTTCGCTGCCAGCTATCCTGCAAGTATGCCATGATGCGATTGCTCTGCATGGTGAGCTCCGATTTCAACACATAAGGCAGCACAATTTGGTGGTTGGGCTGAACAGCCGGATTGACGTAGCCCACAGAATCGGGTGGGTGAGGTACTGAAAATCCGGCCGAGTCTATCATTTCCCACTCGTCAATCCTGTCGAAAATTTGCTCGTGACGGTAGTCCACTCCCCATTGAAAGAAGTGTTTGGGGAACTCGTGAAAACCTTTGAGCGATACACTTGTAACGTAGGCTTCGAGGTCGTTTCGGGCGTGACGCAAAAATCCGCCAACACCCCGACTTCGCGCTGCCTCACTGAATTCATCATTCCCGAAATCGCGCTCAATTTCTTCCAGACGATAGCGACCGAGAATGTCAAAATGCTCGTTTTCGACGGTAGAGAAGAAGGACCCTGTGAGTTTGATCAGTGAGTTTTTTCCCACCTTGTAATCAAAGGCCAAAGCGCCAAAAGCAGTTTCGTGACGGGTTTGCTCTTCGCCCTCAAAGAACACGGTAAAGCGGAGCGTTTCGGCCAGGGTTCCCAGTTCGGTTCGCCTTGTTTGCGGTACAAAGTTGTAGTTGTTTTGGCCGTAGCTTCCTAAAAATCCAACTTGAAGACGTTCGCTGATATCGTAGGTCAGATAGGTTTGAAGATCAACAAACCAAGGGCGATAATCGCCTTGCTCATCAAGAGATCCCAGCACGTATTGGTTGGTCATGTATCGAACACCGGTGATGTGTGTGAAGCGGCGGTTTTCGGAAGCGCCTTCAAAATGCACAGACCCGCCCAGCAAGCTCGCCGAAGCCGAACCGCTCACCTCGGTTGGCTTTTTGTACTTGATGTCCAGTACTGATGATAGTTTATCGCCATATCTCGCCTCAAATCCACCCGCCGAAAAGCTCACAGAACCAATCATGTCCACATTTGGAAAGCTCAAGCCTTCCTGTTGGCCCACGCGAACGAGAAAAGGTCGGTACACTTCGATATCGTTCACGTAAATGAGGTTTTCTTCGTAGCTACCACCACGCACCGAGTAGGCACTGCTCATCTCATTGCGTAACACTACACCTACAGCACCTGTGAGCAGACCTTCAATACCGGGCCTCACCATGGGTAATTGTTTGGCCGATTTGATTTCAATCTTCTCCATGGGGCTGGTTCTCATCTGGTAGTCTTCTACCACAAAATCGGCCAGCTCGCGGATGCGAAGCGATACTTCAATGGTTTGGGTTTCGGCCGGGGAGAGGTAGATTTGAAAGGACCGCATTTCGAACGACGCGTGTGATATGGCTACCTGAAGTGAATCGTTGGCCGGAAGTTGAATCCGAAAGAAACCGGTTGAGTCGGTCATCACACCCACACCTGCCTTTCTGGCAAAAACGTTGGCAAATTCTACGGGCTTTCTTTGGTCATCAATTACGCGTCCTTGCAGCCACCCAGTTGCATCCTGAGCCGCGATGCCGGTGGCATACAGCGCAGAAAACAAGAACAGTAACGAACGAATCGCGGATCGCCTCACCCTTCGCGTTGCTTAGTCCCGGTTATCTTTTTTCTTGAAAGCCCCATCCCGCCAGGCTTCAACAAATTGAGCCCATGCAAAAGGGTTGAAAATGTTCATGGGCGGCGCTTGGCCGGCGTGGTATATGCGGTTCTGGTAGTTCTGCATCTGGTATTTAAAGTTTTCGCTACCGTCAGCTCCCATGGCTTGTCTTCTGCTAACCATATCCGCACGCGCCAGATTCCTTGCAGCGCGTTCGGTATCAGTTTCAGGTAAGTCCAATGCCAAAAAAGCTTCGCGGAATTGTTCTTTGGTTGGCCAGGGGTAGATAACGGCTTCAGATAGCTCAATAGTATCCTGATACAAAATTTCTATCATCGAGTACTTTTTCTCGGTGAGTGTATCGGGTAAAACAATTCCGTGTGTTCTGAATCCTATTGCCGAGAAGGTAATACTGTCGCCCTTTTGTGCTACGAACGAAAAATAGCCGTTTACATCCGACATGGTTCCGCGGTAGGATTCAGCAATCATTATGTTTACAAAAGGTACAGGCGCCAGACTATCGCCCGTTACAACCACACCCGAAAACTGGATAAGATCGTCGTCATTGCGTCGTTGCGCTTCAGCATCTGCAATCTGCGTAAGCAGGATGAACAGAACAAGTATCGGGTAAACAAAAAGAGAAAAATTCCACTTCATCATACGGCGGCTAATTTACGGAGATTATCTGCACAGCTTGCTCAGAAATGTGGCCAAGGTTGGCTATCTTGCGGCTTAACCTGAATAGGAGTTGGTGCACGTGTCGTATCATTGTGTCGTCAAAAGAAAGAAATACGGGCCAAAATCAAACTTGTTTAAATGGCTCCCGGCATTTTGATGTTAATTTGAATCATTCAGACAACTATTTTGCCAAAGCATAGTCATTGTGGGTGAGAAGCGAGAAAATATGACCGAAGCAGAGCTGGTAGAACGGTGCCTGAAAGGGATAGAATCGGCTCAAAAACAGTTGTATGACCGCTTTTCGAAACAAATGTTAGGTGTTTGTTACAGATACGCAGCAAACCGTGACGACGCCTACGATTTGTTTCAGGATGGCTTTATTAAGGTCTTTGAGAAGCTGCACATGTACAACGGTAAGGGTCCGCTCGGGGCCTGGATTCGGCGAACCATCGTAAACAATATTCTGGACGAATTGCGCAGGCAAAAACGTCAGATGCGATACGACGACGATTTCAGAGCCGATTTCCTCACACACAACGATGGCTGGGATGACGCCATGGAACTGGATGGGGGAGAAACCATTAGCCGCGATCAAATCATGGAATTGGTTCAGTCGCTGCCAACAGGTTATCGAACGGTTTTTAACCTCTATGCTGTGGAGGAATACAGCCACAAAGAAATAGCCGATATGCTGGGCATTACCGAAAGTACAAGCAAAACGCAGTATCGCAAAGCCAAAGGTCACCTGAAAAAGATGATTATGGAATTGAGAAAAACTTCAGATATCTGATTGTGAAAGAAGATATGTTCGAAAATAAGATGAGGGAATCGCTCAACGGATTTGAGCCCGAAGTGCCTGAAGCACTTTGGAACAATATTCGTCAGCAAATCCCGGCAAACACTGCACCTACGGGTGTTGGTTCAAAGGCAGGATCCATGATGAAATGGGCTGCACCGGCCGCCGCGGTTGTGGGTGGTGCGTTGGCTTTGTGGTATTTCAGTGGTACACCTGATGCCCCGGAGCAATCTATTGTTCAGGAAACTATGCCTAAATCAGAGGTGCTTGCTACTGAAAAACAAGTTGAAGCGGTATCGCCTGATAAAGCCAAAAGCGAGGTAGTGGCAGGTCCAAAAAAGGAAAAGCCCGTTCCTTCAGCTCCCGAGAAACGCACTGAAGTTACTCAGGAGGTTTCGCGGGATGAAATAGCTTCGTCCGAGGAAAGCATTGAAAAAGAACAGCCAAAGCTTGAAACAGCAACCGAGGAAAGTTCCGCTGTGGAAGAAGACGATGTTTTCAGCATCACCGAGGAAGAGCCTCAAGTTCAGGAGGAAATCCTAACTGAAAATGACACACAAGAATTGCTGGAAGTTGACCATGAAGACCATACTTTTGAGCTGGTTGAAGTGGGAATTCTGGCCGACAAAGTGACCGGTGAAACTCCGCTTACAGTTCATTTCAGAAATGTGACCAATGCGCGCTCATTCGAGTGGGACTTCGGAAACGGCAAAAAGAGCTATGATCCTGAGCCAACCATGACCTTTACCGAGGAAGGTGAGTTTAGTGTTCGCCTGGTAATTACGGATTTTGACGGTATGGTATTGCAGGATGAGATGGAAATCAATACCTATGCGCCATCTACCTTGTTCTATCCGCAGGCATTTACACCAAACGGCGATGGAATCAACGATTTCTTTGAACTGGAGGGAACAAACCTTCATAATGTGCGCTTCACCATTCAGCGCCCTGATGGCTCAGTAGTGTTTGAAGGACACGGCATGCACGCGCGCTGGGATGGTTCGGACTCTATGATGCCCGAAGGAAGAAATTACATGGTGGTTATTCACTATGTGCGAAACAACGGCGAGCCCGCTCAGGAGGTTTCCAAGTTGTTGGTGATTCGCGATCAATAAGCTTCATAAACCAGCTTACTAAATAAAGATTAGAGCGGCGGCCTTTGGTTGCCGCTCTTTTCGTATTGTAGAAACCGAACAGGCAGCGAAAGATAGGATTCGGTACCGGCATCTACACCTTGCAGACGCAGGTAGGTATCGTTCACCTGGTCTCCAAGTTGCGGAAACCACTCCTTGTATTTACGGCGCTCGCTTCGCAAAAGGGCAAGGTCTCGCTCTACGCGTTCTGAGAGCATACTGTGAAGGCTATCAGCTATCTCAGGTGCCCGCCTTACCAAATCGTAACGAAGGTACTGCCACATATTGAGGTGCGCACAGTAACGTACGGCAGCGTGGTTGGCTTCAACTCCGGCAAGATAGGCAACAAGGTTGGCCTCGCCCTCATCGGTTATGCCCATGCTGTGCGAAAGCTCGTGCGCCATTACAAATGGTTTCTCGGGCCAGGGGTGAGAAGATTCGAGCAAAGCCTCGCCGGTAAACGGAAAGTAAATGCCCGTGATACCCCATCTGCGCAATATACCCGGCGGACCAATGGTTCTCACTTTGCATCTGCTAAAATTCTTCATGCCGAAGTTTTCCATTTTCCGGCCCACCTCTTTCCGCAGGTAGGATTCAAGCTCGCGGTCGGAGGGGAAGTTGACCGCCATAGTATCTTGCCTGAGGAGATTCATTTGCTCCACAGTGCGCAAGCCCAATCCGAAAAGGGCATCCGTTGATGGCTGCGTATCGCTCAGCAACCCTCGTTCTGAAAGATTAGGCCTTGCGTAGTTAAATCCCCAGAGCGTATAAAATAAAAATGCCAGCCAGCCTAGGGTGTTGAGTACCACCCGCACGCGACCTCTTCGTGAAGGATATCGCCGCAATGCCTTCACCAAAAGAAAAACAACCACCCACGGAAATACATACACCACAGGGAAGGGCATAAGCCCGATGGTATAATCCATCACGGCACGAACAATCGGGTACAAGGTATTGCCGTATACCGTTTCCGCCAGACCCGGAAATTGCCGAAGCAGAACAAACAGGAGAATGGCACCAACGCCCAACCACCATCCGAGCAAGGAGGGTATGGTATGCGCTCTTCTCAAGGAATAATTCGTTCTGTTGAATTATTGAGCAGCAAGTCCACCGCCTCCGGGCCCAATGCCGTAAAGCGACTCAATGCCCATATTGTAGAGCATAAAGGCCCAGATATCACTGGCCTCCTCGATGATTTTGGAGGTAGGCTTACCGGCACCATGACCCGCATCCACTTCAACCCTGATAAGAACAGGGTTTT
Organism: Flavobacteriales bacterium; assembly: GCA_007129985.1. Lineage (GTDB taxonomy): Bacteria > Bacteroidota > Bacteroidia > Flavobacteriales_D > SKUL01 > SKUL01. The sequence continues at coordinate 20,373 of SKUL01000020.1, read as the reverse complement.
TGCCGCGATGAGCTTCCTGAAGTCGGGCTGCGAATTTAAAGCTGTGGGCGGGTACCACACGGTCGTCGTGGTCTGCAGTGGTAACAAGTGTTGCGGGGTAAGCTGTACCGTCTTTGAGGTTGTGAAGGGGTGAGTATTCCAACAGGTATCGGAACTGTGCTTCAGAGCTGTCTGCGCATCCGTATTCAGGAATCCAGCCCTTTCCAACCGTAAACTTGTGAAAGCGCAACATGTCTAACACACCCACTTGTGGAATGGCAACCTGAAAAAGCTCGGGTCGCTGGGTCATGGCTGCGCCTACAAGCAAGCCTCCGTTTGAACCACCTTTGATAGCAAGACGCTCGCTTGAGGTGTAGCGTTCTTTAATCAGGTATTCGGCCGCGGCAATAAAGTCATCAAATACGTTTTGCTTGTTCTCCTTCATTCCGGCTTTGTGCCATTCTTCACCGTACTCACCACCTCCGCGAAGGTTGGCTACGGCGTAAACGCCACCGTTCTCCAGCAGTATGATGTTCGAAATACTGAACGATGGAGTCAGGCTGATGTTAAAACCTCCGTAGCCGTAGAGCAGGGTGGGGTTTTTGCCATTCAATTCCAATCCTTTTTTGTGGACGATAAACATCGAAACAGGCGTTCCGTCTTTGCTCTTGTACCACACTTGCTTGCTCTCAAAATCACTGGGGTCAAAGGCCAGTTCGGGCTGATTGAAGAGCGATGATTCACCGGTTGCTACGTCGTATTTGAATATGGTAGGAGGGTAGTTGAAAGAGGTGTAGGTGTAGAAAAGAATGCCGTCATCTTTTTTTCCGCTCAGTCCACCGGCGCTTCCGGCGCCCGGCAAGGCAATTTCCGTTCGGTTTTCACCGTCATAGTCCATTTGGTAGAGTCGGGTAGTGGCATTCTCAAGATAATCGGCAAAGAGCTTACCGCCACCCGTGCTTACGCCATCCAAGAGGTGTTCGTCTTCGGGAATGATTTCTATCCAGTTTTCTTTTTCAGGAGCGTTGGGGTCGAGTGAAATCAAACGGTAGTTGGGAGCATCAATGTCGGTGTACACGAGCAGACGACCATCAATGTGGTTTACGATATTGCTTTTGTTCTTGAAACCTCGGAATAACGGAGTGAGAGGACCGTCGTTCTCTACATCTTTTATGTGCGTTTCGTAGCCGTCGGTTCCCTCGGCAACGTACATGTGGAGGTATTTCTTGTCCTCTGTGATGCTGCACCAGTGGTACAGGTTGGGATTCTTTTCGTTGCGGTAAAAGAGTTCATCTTCAGACTGAGGTGTTCCCACCTTGTGGAAGTAGATAGAATGGTCTTTATTATCGCCGGAATACTCCTTGCCTTTTTCGGGTTCGGGATAGCGACTGTAGTAAAAGCCATCAGCCAACCACGCGGCTCCGGTAAATTTTACCCAGCGGAGTTCGTCATCGAGGTCGGAGTTGCTTTCAATTTCTCGAATTTTAATAACCGACCAATCAGAACCGGCTGCAGATTCGGTATAGGCCATGTAGCGATGGTCGGGCGAAGCGCCCAGCAACACTATGGATACTGTTCCATCTTCAGAAAGCTCATTGGGGTCAATAAACACTTTGGGCTCACCATCAAGACCTTTCTGGTAGTAGATAACGGATTGATTTTGAAGCCCTGTGTTCTTGTAGAAGAAATAATACTCGCCCACTTTCCGCGGTGATGAGACTTTCGGATAGTTGTACAACTCAGCAAATCGCTCCCTGATTGCTTTGCGGTAGGGTATTTGGCTCATGAACGATTCGGTCACTATGTTTTGCTCCTTTACCCAGGCTTCTGTATCGGGAGCATTGTCATCTTCCAGCCAACGGAATGGATCTTTGATATCGGTTCCGAAATAGTCATCAACCTGATCTACTTTTGCGGTGATGGGATATTGAAGTTGTGCGGCCGGACTGGGCGCTTGTGGTTCGCTGTCGCAGGAAATTGCCATGGGAGCCAGAAATAGGAAATATGGAACAATTTTTTTCATGGTTTAGTGATTTGCCCCGAAGGTAAAGGTTTTCGGAAAATGCGAACTGTAATAAATACTACTCGGGCGAGAAGTTGTTTGGAAAAGACAGGCTTGACTTTTAATAGCCAAGCCGAATAGAGCCCAAAAAAAAAACCGCCTCAAAGAGGCGGCCTTCGAAATAAATCGAATCTGATAATTTCGGATTAGTTACAAGTGGCACCCAGGGCTTTGGCTGCATCTAAATCATCTCCGCAGTATTCCTGAGCTGGCTCACCGATGAAAGAACAGTCCTCGCACTTCTTGCAAGAAGTGAAAGAAAAACCGAAAGCCACTACAGCTAGTGTTAACAATACTTTTTTCATGATTCTAAAATTAAAAAGTTAGGTTTTGGGTTATCGGTTACAATAGTATGAAAAATTTTCCAATACACAAAAAAGCTGCCCTGTTTGGAGCAGCTCTTAAAACTTTTCTGACGATGCTGGATTAGTTACAATTGTAACCCAACAGCTGCATAGAAGCTTTGTAACTGTCGCGCTGAGTTTTGTTTCCATCACAGAACTCAGTGCTTCCCAATGTAGGGTGTGTACATTCAACACACTTTTTACATGAGGTGAAAGAGAAACCGAAAGCCACTACAGCTAATGCTAACAATACTTTTTTCATGATCCTTGGAATTAAAAAGGTTAGATTTTGGTTTAATTGGCCACAATGTTAGCAAATCTTTTGCCATGTCGCAATGAGTTCGTTGGAAAAAATGCGTTTTATGTCAGAAAAACAGGGTGTTTCAACCACTTATCTAGGGTAATCACCGTACCACCAATCGCTTGGTTTCCATTTCCCCCAAACCATTGCGAAGAACTATCAGGTACATTCCGGCTGACAAGCTGCTGGCATCCAGGAAAAATTTGTTTTCCCCTACAACTAATCCGCCTTGGTAGATGTCTTGAATCATACGTCCGTGCATGTCTGTGACGAAGATATGTGCATCAATGGTTGCCACACTATTCACACCGATGTAAGTAATTGCAGATGCCGGGTTGGGGAAAACTTCCGAGAAACCGGTCTTCATTTCGTTCTCCAAAACACTGGTAATGGCCATGACTTTGAATGGGAAATATGCCGTTGGTGCAGGTATAGGTCGATTGATGGTTTTGCCATTGTTGGCCTCTGCGTGTATGTAGTAATACACAGTTGTTCCACCGGGCTGGGCAGGAATAGCTCCGCTCCAGATGTTCTCCATTGGATTGGTCAAATCAAGGAAAATCTCTTCGTAATCGTCTTCCAGGTCGGTCTTCCAGAACACAGAAACCGAAGCAATTCCGCTTTTGTGTTTCACCATGGCGCTCAACGCGTAGTCCTCTTCTGTTTCGTCTGTGTCGCGAAGGCGTTGATGGCTAATCAGAAGGGGCTCATTCACGCCTATTTCCTTTGTAATACAATGGATGGCACCGCTTGCCGCAATAATAGGGTTGTTACCATCATCGCAATCAATGCCTACAATATTGTAGCCGGGAAGCAGTTCTTCAATAATCCTGAATGCAGTTGTATCAAACTCCTCGCGGTAAACGGGCATGACGTAGGTGTTGTTGGTAAAGAAGCTGTTGGTGTATGTTCGGTACCATGCGTTTCCAAACTGCCAACCAGGGTACCCACCACTAAGACTTGAAGGCATCGGAATGCGGTGTACACGGTAAGGCGTACCCCACACGGAGTTGTAGTTGCTCAACACATATTCGATGTTGGCATTGATTTGGGGTCCGTCTGACACGCCCTCAGGAAATTCACCGACAAGCAAGGTTTCTTCGTCCATCGGACGGAAGTGCATGTCAATGTGGTTGATGTTGTCATACTGAAGCGCTGTCATTTTAATGTAGCGCTCAACGCCCATAAAATCGGCTTTGATTTCGTCGATCTCTTCCTCAGTCAGGCCGTTGCCCGAGGACCATGGGTTGCCCGGCTCGTTTTCTTCTACCACAAGTTCTGACGACCACGCAGTGCCTCGGCCGTCAACGTGAAAGTTTCCTCCTGTGTTGACCAGGTCGTAGGGAGGCAGAAGTGTTCGGATAAGTGGAATTCCTTTGTGTTCCGCTACAGCAACCGGCGAGGCGTCATCCAACGGACGTGGACGATTGTATATCCAATCCACCATCATCAGTGAATCCACATCGTTGCCGTACACGGTATTGCCGCCATAATCGCGAATCCACACGCTATTATATGGTACAATGAGGAAAGTTACATTTTCTAAATCGGGTAGAGGAGGGCCACCCGCATTATTGGAAAGCAAATAGCTCTGCGCATTTGAAACTGTTCCTTGATCGTTACATAAAATCAAAATTTCTACATCATTTTTTGATGCGGCAACAATCTGCTTGAGAATCCGCGGATAGCTGGCCCATGCGATGGTAAGACTTTGTAATTCTTCCCATTCTGCCATCGTGCGAACCGGTATGTTGGGTGGGTCGGTAATATCCCGCGCTCCGGCACTGAGGTTTTGAAGGTATTCGCGCATCATTTCGCGCTCACCCGGGGCAAAGCCTTTGGGTAGTCCGCGGTCCTGAGCAAAAACAAATGTGGTAATGAGCAGACAAGCTGCGGCAAGGGTAATTTTTCTCATCATTCCTGTAGGTTTGGCGCAATATACGGGTTTCAGGGCATGGCCGAAAATCCGAAATTGCAACTTCATGGGAAGCTAACAAACAATGAACAGGAAGTGTTGACTTTGGCTACTTTGGCCTCCGCTCTTACTTGAGCTGAAATCTCATCGGTAGATTGTAAACCACATTCACAACTTCACCGTTTTCAAGTTTTCCCGGGCTCCAATTTGGCATCTTGTTCACTACACGCAAGGCTTCCTCATCAATCGCAGGATGTAAGCCTCTCAGGATTTTGGCGTCGCGAACCTCGCCGTCTTTCCAGATCACGAAAGAAACAAATACCACCCCTTGAATGGAGTCCTGTATCGCCAATTTCGGGTAGCGCGTTTCGCTTCCCAGGAACTGAAAAAAGGCTTCGTCGCCTCCCGGAAAGGAGGGCATTTCATGTACTTTCGTGTAAAGGCTGTCGGTTGGGTTTAGCTCTGCTTGCGCCCTGTGAAAAGGTTTTGCTTGAGAAACCGACAAGGCAAGGACTACAATCAAGGGAGCGGCTATAACATATCGCAATGGTTTAAGGATAGGCTTGTTTTGCATCATGGCTATTCTGTTTTTGAGTTTGCTTTTTAGAGAGAAAGGTAGAGACAAGCGATGGTTGCTGCTTCCTATAGAACTGGCAATGAGTGACTCGATATAGGCGCTTCGGCCAATAATCTTTTCCGATTGGGCATCGGCGATATGCTCCAAATTGAGCAATAGCCGTGATCGAAGGATCCACACAAATGGATTCATCCAGAACAGGGCGCATATCAGCTCCCACATCAACAAGTCAAGAGAGTGCAATTGTCGAATGTGTACTTTTTCATGGGCGATGATGATGTGGCGCATTTCGTCACTTAGTTTTTCATCCAGAAACATCAGCCCAAAGAATGATGCATTGATGCCTTTGTTGTTCAAGACAATGCGGTGTCCATCCTTAGCTAATCGGCTGGATTTTAACGCAGGAATGAGTGCAATAAACCTGAGCGCAAGACGCATCATTAGAATCAATACTACCAGCCCGTAAGCCAATACCCATCCATTTATTGTTGATATGGCTTGTTGGTTTTGGGAATGAGAGGAGCCCAATTCAAAAACCGGTAATTGAATGGCTGGGAGTCCGGTGGTGTTGGCAAAGGGTGCAAACTGCGATAAGAGCGGCGCAGCAATTGACATCAGCGCTATGGTATGTATCGCAAATCTGTTCGCTTGAAACAAGGGCTGTCTTCCAATGACAATGATGTAGAGGATGCAGCCGGCTGCGAGTAGGAGATGTGAGTGGTAAAAATGCTGAATGATGGATTCCATAGTGTTTAGTGTTGGTTTTTATCCTTATTGGCATCGTCAAGAATGCGCTGAATATCCTCTAAGCTGAGGTCACGCTCTTTGGCAAAGTAGGAGAGGAGATTCTCAAAACTTCCTCCAAAATATCCCGACAACAGTTTTCGCGTGGCAAAGTCGCGGTACTTGCTCCGACTGATAAGCGGATAATATTGATGGCTTTTTCCAAAAGCTCGGTGACTCAGAAATTCCTTTTCCTCAAGAATTCGAACAATGGTAGATACCGTGTTGTACGCAGGTTTAGGTTCCGGAAGCTTGTCAATAATATCACGCACGAAGGCTTTCTCCAGCTCCCATACAATATGCATGATTTGTTCCTCGGCTTTGGTAAGTTCTCTCATGACCTAGATTTGTGACAAATGTAACTAAAGATTTAGTTAAACAACTAAGAAATTAGTTACAAAACGAGGAACGGTCAAAGAATCAAAGTAAACGGCTGATTGCTAGCAGCTCTCCCCGGGGGATATCATGCCCGCCTTCGAAACGGATAAGCTCAAACTGCAGTCCACGTGATTGGAGCAATTCGCTCTGCTCTTCGAGTGCAGATTCCGAAATGAATTCATCTTCAGTGCCCACCACAATTTTGAGCCGCATGGTGTTGAGCTTCTGAACATCGCTAAACCAGTTAATATCTTCCGGAAAGGAGCCGCTCCAAATAATAAGATGGTCGGGTGGGCTGTGGCTCTGACACGCCCAGCGCACCAATGTCGCCGCACCCTGTGAGAACCCCAGAGCCACCTTTACCTGCGGCTTTTTGTTAAGCACAAATTCCTGCCAAACGGAATTGAGGTAGCGATGGTTGTCAGCAATATCGGTAAGTCTATCTTCCTTTGTCATCCACGAAGCGCCAACCCTGCCGCTGAATCCCTGAAGGTAAAACCTGTGCGGGCCTTCCGGGGCGCAAACAACATGTCCGGCCTCGCCCAATACTTCAAACTTCCGGATGAAGTAGGGAGCCATTTGCCCGTAACCATGCAGGGCCATCCAGCAATGAGTCGGTAATGTGTTTTGAGGATTGATGTGGGAAACCCTTTGATTACGGGGTGTTTCGAAGTGGATGGTTTCAGGAGTCATAACACTCCAAAAGTAGGCGATAGGTTTGGAAAAGTTCTATTGACCGGAAGCGCGGAGTTTTTCAAGCATTTCGTTGTACACCTCTCGCTGCGCACAAAAGTGCATCTCTTTTCCGTAGTTGCATGTGTTGCGTGCATCGGCAATCAGCTTATCCACAAAGCGTATCCGCGCTTCAATCCAATCAATCATCTGCTGTAGTTCCTTCTTTGACATGGCTTGGATGATTAGCTGATTAACTCCTGATAGTGACGGTATCTTTTCAGAATCTTGTCCACGTATTCTACGGGCTCCTCGCATCGGCAGTAGCCATACTTTACCCACTCGCTGTCGCGAAATGGGTCTTTGGACTTATTGCGCAGGAAGTAGTTCACATGATTGTGCCACTTGCTCGAATCTCCTCCGTGTTGCTCGGTGAGGTTGCGTGCGTCAATAACATGACCCAGGCCAACATTGTAGGATGCCAACACAAACTTGATACGCTCCTCGTCATCGGGAATTTCGTTTTCCCAATAGGTGTTGAGCCACATCAGGTATTGGATACCTGCTTTGATTTGGGCTTCCACCGATGACGAACTATCAACCCCGAATTGAGCCGCCGTTTGTGGCATCAATTGCATCAGCCCGAAAGCTCCGGCCCATGAGCGCGCCTTGGGGTTAAATTGAGATTCCTGAGCGATTTGTGCGGCAAGCAGTCTCCAGTCCCACCCAACCAAGTAACTAAACTTTTGTATCACATCGTCATAAGGGCTAATACGTCCGCCGGTCATCGACGCGTATTCGCTGTGGTAGCGTGCGGTTTGTGTTTTAGGGCTGTGGTAGTACTTGTGTTTTAAAATAGCCATATGCGGACTGGTGCGCATAATGTTGAGCCAGTTGTTGAGTGACCTGACAAGTAACCGGCTCTGTTTTCGGCAGCCCCACGCTATTTTCTGTGGAAAGCTGATGGCCATACTCACATCTATGTTGGAATAATATCCCTGATTGAGTTGGGCAATGTGTTCGTCGGCCACAGTGTAGTCAATAGTACCCTCGGATACCATTCGGATTAGGCGCTCAGGGTCCACGTCGCCGGGTGCTTCCATAATATTAAGTGATGCTCCGATTTCATCACTCAGGCTTTGCAATCGTTTGTAGTAAGAGCTATTTCGGTGTACAAATACGTTTCTTCCGGCAAGATCCAAAGGGCTTCTGAGCAATTCGCTTTCAGAGCGATTGGAAGGTTTACGCTGTACCAACACTTGCTTGGAGTAGAGGTAGGGGTCTGTAAATGATAGCTTTTCTGAGCGCTCCCTGGTTACGGTGAGGTTGCAGGCCAATAAGTCAACTGAACCGGAGAGCAATTCGTCGAAAATGGAGTTTACGTCTTTTGCAATTCTGATTTCCAGCTCAACTCCGATGCTCGATGCATAAGCGTGCAGGAGCTCGTATTCAAAGCCCATGGCTTCTCCGCGATACAGAAAATAGGAATGGCTGCTGCTCATGGTTAGCACCACCAGCTTTCCTCGTTGAATGATATCATTGAGGTCCTGCATTTCGGGTGCATACCCGGCTTCTTGCCAGAATGTGGTATCATCATCTTTGTCAGCAGCGGGGGAGCAAGCCAGAAAGAGCGCCAAAAACAGGTACCATACCTGTTTGCGATATGTAGGGCTATCCTTAAACATGGGTACTGGAATAGCATGCAACCTGTTTCTACGATATCCAGCCCCATTAAGTTACTTCCACGAAAAAAGGAGCCCCATATGGAACTCCTTTTCACAATGCTTTCTGTTGCGATGCTTATCGTTTCACAAACTCGTCTGTACTGCCGTCGTAAGTGATATAATAGGTGTTTCGAGACAGATTGGAAATGTCGACTGTTGATCCAAAGCCTCGCTTCACAATCTGACCGTAGATGTTGTACACCTCAAAAGATGTTTCGTTGCTAAAGAGGATTTTTTGGGCTCGACGGTCGTAGTCGTAAGTCACGGCAGGTTTGTTCGAAATCATCGAAGCAGTTTCAGAAACACGGTAGCCCACGTTGGGATTGTTTTGAACTACACGGAACTCATTTTTTCCCGAAACAGTTGGAACTTTGAACTCATAGGTGTTTTCGTTGGAAGTTCCTTTTCCGATTACTTCACCCACCTTCACCCATTTGTTCCACTTTTTCTGCTGCACAATGTACGGTAGAGAACCTTGTTCGTTTATGGTGGTCCAGCGAAGTATTTCGTCATCCCCGACGGAGATGTTTTTCACCTCAAAAGTGGGCATAGGCTGAAGTGCTCCGGGGTTGATAACCTTGGGTTCACAGTCGTCGCGGTGTTTAATTTTCACCACCACATCATCGCCCAATTCAAATCCAAAAACGCTCAGGTCAACCTCAAAGGCCTCTGAGTTTATCTCGTCGGAAGTCACCTGTCCGTTCACCGTAACCTCGTAGGTACAAAAGCCTACACCAGAGCCTGACTTTCCATTGAGAACGTAAATGTTACGGAGCTGATACTGTCCTTCAATAACGATAACAGCAGCGTGTGTTGTTGCGGCCATCAACATCAAAGCCGCGCCAAGGAGTATTAGTTTTTTCATGTTGGTGAGCAGGTTTGCAAACTTTCGAATCGAGCCCAAAGATAACAAAGTACGGAATAAAATCCAGTACACGCACCAAACTAATCTTTCAACAGGTCATTTTTGATGGAGAAACTGAGAGCTGGCATTTTGGAGCTTCGGAAAAAAGCGCTCAAAATGCGCTTCCAGTTCAGCGTAGTTGGAGTCCAGCACTTCTACGGCCATGTGCATATTATTGGGAAACCTGCTCCGCCGCGCCATTCCTGCGAAAACGGTATTTAGCGCGTCCAAATCGCGGTAGTTCACCAGCCAATTGTGTGCCTTCATGTAGTGGTAAAACCTTCGGCTCTTTTCAGGCATTCGGGGTTCAAAGGTATCCAATAGTCCGTGGCAGTTTTCGGCAAAATGCTCAAGGGGTTGCTCGTGGAACTGATTCCATTTCAAGCCCAAAAAATGGTCGAAATAGATATCAAGCGCCACGCCTGCGTATTTCCTGAGAACCGGCCTGAGCAGCTTTCGTGCATTTTCAGTTTCTGTGTCATTATCTGTGAAGCCGTCTATAAAATGATGCAGCTCAATACCTCGCCGCACACCTTGGCTGTAGTGCACGCTCTCTTTACGCCGGATTCCATCACCTATGAAGTTTCCGCAAAGAACTTGCTGGTCGTTTCCCGACAGAAATATGTGTGCTAGGTAGTTCACCTGGTGCCATGCAGACCTTCAAAAGGCCATTAATCACAATTCGATTCAGGGAGGCCCACGGTTTGCCTTATCTTTCGCAAAGATAAGTCATGGCAAACAAGCGAAGTTTATACTGGATTATGCAGCTTAGCGGCTGGTTGAGCTACATTCTCATCCTTGCGGTGTGGACGGTCTTTACCGGTCAGTTTGAGCTTCCCGTTTTAAAGGTATGGGCTACGGTATTTACGGTGGGTGTTGTTACCAGTCATGGGTTTCGGGCTGTAATCCTTGTTTTCGATTGGTTGCGGTTTCGCTTTTACCATGCTATCTGGCGCTTGTTCCTGATGTCTGTGCTCCTCGGTTTTGCTGGAGCCTCATTGCACGCGGTTGTGTCAGATTTGGTCTTTCAGGAAATCAAGCGCCTATTGGTGTGGCCCTTTTTTGACCTTGTGCAACTAACACTGGCCTACGCTCCGCAACTTTTTATTTGGTCCTTGCTCTATTTTGCGTGGAACTACCTGCGCAACTACGAGAGAGAGGAAGTGAAAAATCTGCGACTGGAAGCAAGCAAACGCGAAATAGAGCTCAGCAATCTCAAGTCTCAACTTAATCCGCACTTTATGTTCAACGCCATGAACAGTATTCGCGCGCTCATTGACGAGAATCCGGCACTTGCGAAGAAATCACTCACACAACTTTCGGCTATTCTTCGCAACACCCTGATGGTAGGAAAACAACAACTGGTGCCTTTGGAGGAAGAGCTGCGTGTGGTGAAGAACTATCTCGACCTTGAGCGGATTCGATATGAGGAGCGGCTTGAGGTTAGCTTTGACATTGATGAGAAGCTCCATTCCGCACTCATTCCGCCCCTTATGTTGCAAACCCTGGTAGAGAATGCCGTAAAACACGGAATATCTCAACTTGTGAAGGGTGGACATATACGACTTATCGCAAAGGAGGAGAGTGAGGGTTTCTTTATTAGTGTACGCAACACCGGCAGCTTAAAGGGTACAGAGTCGGCCGATACAGGAATAGGTTTGGCCAATACCCGTAAGCGTCTTGCACTGCTTTATGGTGATGAAGCAAAGTTTCACATACAGCAAGTAGCGGACGGAGTGGAAGCCAGAATTGAATTTTCTAAACGCAAAATCGCACAGCCTTATGAAAACGTTGATTATTGACGACGAGCGCCTTGCGCGAAAAGAGCTTATGAATTTGCTCACCAAGCACCCGGAAATAGAGGTGGTAGGAGAGTGTCAAAATGCTGATGAAGCCGCTGAAATGATCGAAAAGCTTCAGCCCGACCTGATATTTCTCGACATTCAAATGCCGGGTAAATCGGGGTTTGATTTACTGAATGATCTGGAATACCTTCCTCGGGTTATTTTCGTAACCGCTTACGACGAGTTTGCCCTCAAGGCTTTTGAGGTGAATGCGTTGGATTACCTCATGAAACCGGTAGAACCACAACGCCTCGCCCTCGCCATTGAAAAGGTTCAGAGCGATATGGAAGAAGCAGAAACACCTTCCGATCAGCCCACGGTGCGCGATGGAGTGTTGCGTGCAACTGACCAGATTTTTTTAAAAGATGGCGAGAAGTGTTGGTTCGTAACCCTCGGTGATGTCCGCCTCTTCGAATCAGAAGGAAACTACGTCAGGGTGTATTTCAATCAGTTCAAGCCATTGATTCTTAAGTCGCTCAACAATCTTGAGAAAAGACTTGACGGTCGCGACTTTTTTCGTGTCAACAGGCGCCACATGGTGAACTTGCGCTGGATAGACAAAGTAGAACCTTGGTTTAATGGTGGTTTACAGCTTACACTCAAAAGCGGCGACAAGGTGGAAGTGTCGCGCCGGCAAACCTCACGCTTCAAGGAACTCATGAGTTTGTAACAATGCATTGTTGATTTCTCCGCGACTGCTTCCGGTGTTCATCTTCGAAGGCAGATGGTTGGTCTAATATCGGGGCATTTCTGCCGAAAAGCCCTTTACATCAACAACCAATTTTCGGACATTCACGTAGAATTGGCCAAACGCACAGCTATGGAGATATTGTACAGAGAACCGACCAATGTTACGCCCCTTGTAAGTTTCAATCCAGAGTCAGGAGACTTCATCATTCAGGGGAGAAGCATTCCCGAAAACGCGGAAATGTTTTACTCATCCATCCTGGGCTGGCTTGATTGCCTCTGCCAGGATCCGCCATTAAAAATTGTCCTCACAGTAGAGCTCGAATTTCTCAACATTGCCTCATCCAAAAGGCTCCTCTTTGTGCTATACCGCCTGCTAGAAGCGCGCTCCAAAGGTTGTCGGGTAATGGTGCGATGGTGCTATGACCGCCGCGATGAAGATATGCTGGAAGTTGGAAAAGACTACTCTCAAATGGTGTCTGATATTCCTTTCGAGTTTCTGGTGTACGACGCCATCCAGCTTCGCCCCAATCGAAAAGTGAGCTGACTAACACCGCCGAACGCCTATTTCTGCCAAGGCCGTATAGATTCGCTTTGGGTTTAAACACCTATTTTTGCCCGAAATTTCAAGGCTCATGAACAAAATTAATCTCGGGCTCAACGTGGTGCTGCTCGCTGCGGTGGCTTACCTGTTTTTTCGATCTACTCCCGATTCGCTGTCCGAAACCTATCCGGTTGATACAAAAATTACAGACACCCTCGCTGTTGATACCCTCTTTCAACCCGATGACGGTTTGCCTGTTGCCAAAGGCGCGCGCATTGTGTTTGTAAACGCCGAAACCCTCAACGAAGAGTATCAGTTTATTGTAGATAAGTACGAAGAGCTTGAAAAAGAGCAAATGCGTATTGAAAAACAAATTGAGCGTAAAATGAGAGCCGCCGAAGAGCGTTACCTGGAGCTGGAGAGCCAAGCTCCTACCATGACACAATCTCAATTGGAACAGGCTCAGATTGAATTGCAGGGATTGCAACAGGATATCGGCCAGTTCCAGGAACGTGCAGCCAGCGATTTTCGCAAAAAAGAAGCCCGTGCTCAGGAACAGTTTTTTAAGAACATTCGCGAGTACCTGAAAGGCCTGAATGAAGATGGCCGCTACGATTATATCCTGACCTATCAGGCGGGGGGGCAACTACTGCTCGCCAACGAAGACCTCGATATTACGCGTGAAGTGGTGGATGGCCTCAACGAAGCTTACAACAAGAAAAAAGCATCTAAAGAGTAAGCCACTCAATGGTTATTGCCGATCAGAAAAAGCGCGAAAACATCGCCGAGTACATTTTGTACATGTGGCAACTGGAGGATTTGATGCGTTCAATAGAGCTCAATCCTGAGGCCGTGGGAGCCATTGCAGAGCAGTTTGACTCATACGGTGATGCTGTTGTGGATGCCGCTGCTGACTGGTACCGCAACATGATTCGGCAAATGAAGTCCGAAAAGATTGAGCAATCAGGTCACCTTCGCGAAGTACAGGATATTGTGATTGAGCTGTTTTACCTGCATAACACCTTGCTCAATATCTCTAAAGACAAGACCTATCAGCATCTTTATACGGACGCAGCACCACACCTTCAGGAACTCCGAAAACGAAGTGGACGCGTTTCCAATGAAGTAGAAATGATGTTCAATGCCTTGTATGGCTTGTGGCTTCTGCGCCTGCAAAAAGCACAGATTGCGGAAGAAACAGAAATGGCCATGGCCAGCATCAGTAAACTCACGGCCTTTCTGGCGGCCAAATACAAGCAGATGAAATCCGGCGAAATGGATTTCTCACACAATTGAACCACAGCCTCGGCGTTGCTGTTGCTAGCAGTATGCATCCCATTGAACGACTCATATCAGAGGGCGAACACCAACAGCTCGACTTTAAATTTCAGGTGAACGACGCGCGAAAAATTGCGCGTTCCATGGTGAGTTTCGCCAATACCGATGGTGGTAGGCTGCTTATCGGCGTGAAAGATAATGGCAAAATATCGGGTATTTCGTCTGAAGAGGAAATCTACATGATTGAAACTGCTTCACACCTTTACACCGATCCGGAAGTGGCTTTTACACCCGTTATTTGGGATATTGATGACAAAACGGTGCTCGAAGTGATTATTGCTCCCTCGCGGCTTCGCCCCCATAAAGTGAAGGAGGCCGATGGCTCGCTCAAAGTGTATTACCGCGATGGTGACCGGGTTCTGGAAGCCAACGGTGTGATGCAACGCTTGTGGAAAATGGACAAAAAGCGAATGGGCGAAAAACTGGCCTTTTCAAAGCCTGTTCAGAAGTTACTGGGCCGCATGAAACACAAAGGTCCTGTGGGATTTGGTTTTGTGCGTCAGGTGCTTCGCCTTAGCCCTGCCGAAACAGAACAACTCCTCGCCAGTCTCATTCAATGGGAAGTGATTGAAATGAAGCCCGGTGAACGCGGATACCGCTTTCATATTTTGCCCGGAGCGGATGAGGCGCTGGACTAAGCGCTGTCAGGTATCCAAACCTCTACAGAATCGCCAACATAAGCGGTACCCGGTTTTTCCACCCAGCCAACCAAGCCTCTGCAATGAGCGGCTGCCTTTGAAAACGGAACTTCGAGTTCTTTTTGCAAGGCCTTTTCGGCTGCTGCATGAGGGTGATGGCAGGGCTTGTTCTCACCGTACACCACCAATACCGGTCCTGGCACTTCTCGGTGAAAGAATTTCAACAACGACAGCGACGGAATTTGTGTCAGCTTTTCAACACCTTGAATCAGCACGTTGGCACCAGCCCATTCGGGGAGCATTTTTTCAATGCCCATGCGCGTGGCGATGCCTTCCAATTCTTCCACGCTCAACGCAGACCATTGCCTGTTGTTTCTGATCAGGGTGCCTTTCGGATAGAGTTTCTTTTCGCGGCTTCCACTTTGGCGCGAGACCCCTGAATGACGGTCGCCGGGAATTCCATCAATTTCAAAAGGCAGCTGAGAAAACGGGGTTGTAAGAAACTCCGCAGGTTCCGGAGTGGCGTAAAGACCGCGAACAATTCCGTTTTGGGGCAATTTTACCCAGTTCATTTTATTGATTGTTAAGCGCTTCGCGGACACGCATGGCTTTTTCCATAATGCCGCGCAGTTTATCGAGTTGAAGCATAGTATGTGGGTCGCTCTGGGCTTCGGCAGGGTTGGGATGCGTTTCAATGAAAAAACCGTCGGCACCGGTTGAAATGGCACTCAGGGCAATGGTTTCGATCATTTCGGGGTCGCCACCTGTAACGCCGTGGGTAGTATTGGGCTTTTGAACCGAATGGGTGCAGTCCATCACTACCGGAACTCCGTGCTTTTTAAGCCTCGTGATGGCCGTGGCATCCACAATAAGGTCGTGGTAGCCGAAACTGAATCCTCGTTCGCACAGCCACACATTTTGATTACCGGTGGACTGCACTTTCTCCACAGCAAACTTCATGGCTTCGGGCGATACAAACTGACCTTTCTTAACGTTTACGCCTTTTCCGGTGCGACCTGCCGCCAGCAACAAATCCGTTTGTCGGCAAAGAAAAGCGGGTATTTGAAGGTGGTCAACAAATTCGGCAGCCATCGCTGCTTCGTGGCTTTCGTGGATATCCGTAATGGTAGGGACATTCAGTTCTTTTCCGATTTGCCGAATGTATTTGAGCGCCTCTTCATCGCCAATACCCGTAAAACTATCCAGTCTAGAGCGGTTGGCTTTGCGGTAGCTCGCTTTGAAAATGTAATCGATTTCCAGATCGTCGCAGATGGTCTTTACCGTTTGTGCGATGTGCAGCGCGGTGTCGGGGTTTTCCATGGCGCATGGCCCGGATATGAGGAAGAAACGAGACATCTTAGTTTGAATCGGGGTTTTGGCGCGCTTTATCACCAAGGTAACCACTGTGGTGTCGCTTGGCGTATTCCTCGCGGGTGAAGCCGATTTTTTCCATCAGCAATACAATCAGGATATCGCCCACAACGGTCATCACGGTAGTAGAGGTGGTAGGAGTAAGGCCCAGCGGACAAATCTCTTTCGGGTCTCCTGTGTACAACAGATGGTGCGCGTGGTCTGCAAGCGGCGATTGCTGCTGACCGCACAGAGCAATAATGTTGATTTCGGGATAGAGATTGCGGGTAAGTTGCACCAGCTCCAATATCTCGCGCGTTTTGCCCGAGTTGGAAATCAGCAGCATTACATCGTTGGGCTGAAGTACACCCAAATCACCGTGCTGTGCCTCGCTTGGGTGGAGAAAGATGGCCGGCGTACCGGTTGAACTGAGGGTAGTGGCGATATTGATTCCAATCTGCCCGGCTTTCCCAATTCCTGAGATGACCACTTTTCCAGATCGCTCATGTACTTGCCGGTGGATGAGATTTACCACGCCGGCAATGGAGCCGTCAATCGGAATGTTTTGAATAGCCGCTACTTCGCGGGCAATGAGTTGCTTGATTTTGTCTTGAAGCATAGCAGCAATCTGGGAGGCCAAATGTACGAAACCCGATTGCATTTGGGGGTGCATTTACTTCAGCACACACACAATGCGAACTTCGATGTCGTTGCCCACCGAGAAATTGCTCTGATCCAAACCTACATCGTAATCACGGCGCTTAATTTCCAGCTTTCCTTCAAGTTTATTGCCGTCGGCCGTAAATGGAAGGCTCACTTCACGTGTCACATCCTTTATGGTTAGCTTGCCGTGCGCCACATATTTGTCACCCTTTTGCTCCACGCGCTTAGATTCGAAACGCATTTCCGGGTATTTCTCAACCTCAAAAAAGTCGTCGCTGCGCAAGTGCTCATCGCGTTCTTCGTTTCCCGTGTTAATGGTTTTAACATTGGCCTTCACGTCGAATTGCGCCTTTGCAGGCTCTGCGGGATTGAATTGAACCGAACCCGTCCAACCGGTTATGGTTCCGGTCACAGTACGCACCCAAAAGTTTTTGGCGCTGAACTCGATATAGGATTTGTCAGCATCAAAACCCTGAGCAGTTGACGTTGACGAGACCGCCAGCAAACCAATGCTTGCAAAGACGGAAAGTAGCAGGTTTCTCATTCACGCAAAGGTACGATTAGTGAGGCAGTTTATCGCGAAGTGCTCCGTAAAGCATGGTACCCGCAATGGCGCTAATGATGGCTACAATCATCACTGTGTATCCGTAGCCAACGTGAGCGTAAAGGGGCCCCGGACAAGAGCCGGTCATGGCCCATCCCATTCCGAAAAGTGCACCTCCAACGAGGTAACGGGTTATCGACATGTCTTTGGGGGCCAGTGAAATGTCTTTTCCATCCATGGATTTCATCCCCAGTTTTTTAATCACCTGTACCACGATGGAGCCCAGAATAACAGCTGAGCCAATGATGCCGTACATGTGAAAAGATTGAAATCGAAACATTTCCTGAATACGGTACCATGAAATCACCTCGGATTTAGTGAGAACAAGTCCGAATAGTGTGCCTGCGATGAGAAATTTTATGATGTTGAGCATTGCTGTAAAGTGTTAGAGTTGAAGTAAAAAGGGAAACAAGACGTGGGTCATAAGCAGTCCGCCGATAAAGAAGCCAATCACAGCAATCAGCGAAGGAAGCTGAAGGTTAGAAAGCCCCATAATAGCGTGCCCCGAGGTACAACCACCTGCCCAGCGTGTTCCGAAGCCAATCAGAAAACCACCAATCACCAGAAATACCAGCGTGCGCAAGGTAAACAGTTGCTCCCAGGAGAATATTTCAAGCGGAACCAGGTCATGACCGGGGGCTGAAATCCCCACTTCGCTCAAATCCTGAAGCGTTTGCGGTGCTACTTCAAGCGGCTGCCCGTCCGAAAGGAGATTACCCCCGATAAAGCCACCGAGAAAAATTCCCACTACGAACATGATGTTCCACATCTGCTCACGCCATTTCAAATCAAAGAAGGGGATGTATTTACCGGCTCCGGTCATAGCGCAGGCTGTTCGGAATGAAGACGAAACGCCGAGCTGCTTGCCGAACCACAGCATGATAAACATTACAAAAACAATAAGTGGCCCGGCCACGTACCACGGCCAGGGCTGAGAAATCCATTCAATCATATTCAGATAGGTTTGTAGTTTTATGTGGTGCAAAGAAACAAAGCCATACAGTTGTTGAGCGCAACATGGGTTACATACTACCTCGAGATGTACAGCACGAGTGGCAGCGAAAGTAGGATTAACATTTTTTTAAACAGGTCTGCAACCAATATCGGGCGCGCCTGCGTTGTTTTGACTGTTATGATCCCCCGAAAACGTCTTTTTCTCCTGTTTGCACTTACTTTCTCGATGGCTTCTGGTATTTTCCAGGATGTAATAGCTCAAAAGAAGAAAAATGAATGGAAGCTTGCTAAAGAAGGAGGTGGAATTGAGGTGTACACCATGAGCGATGATGGAGCACGGGTTAAAAGGTTCAGGGTGGTGGCGCAGATGAATTACGAGCC
Organism: Flavobacteriales bacterium; assembly: GCA_007129985.1. Classification (GTDB taxonomy): domain Bacteria; phylum Bacteroidota; class Bacteroidia; order Flavobacteriales_D; family SKUL01; genus SKUL01. The sequence continues at coordinate 1,731 of SKUL01000020.1, read as the reverse complement.
TGCATTAATTGCCGGTATTCTCAGCGATGTGGAGCGCTACACCAAGTGGCAAGAAGACTGCACTGAAGCTAAAGTTGTGAAGCGTGATGGTGCCAATATTGTGGTAGGCAGGTATGTGAGTTCTACACCTTTTCCGTTTAGCGACAGGGACGTGGTGATTCGTTCTACGCAAAAAACAGATCCGGACGGTACCATTATTTTTAAACTCGAAAGTACCCCTGAACTCTATCCCGAAAACAAGAAGATGGTTCGCATCAGAGATGCCGGTGGTCATTGGCTGCTTACACCAAGACCGGATGGGTTTACCGATGTAGAGTACGAGTTTTTTGCGGATCCCGGAGGTAACCTTCCCGGATGGTTGGTGAACGCTTTTATTGTACAAGGCCCGCACAAAACGATGAAGAATTTAAGGGCCTTGTTGGCTGAGGAAGGGTAGGCGAATAATCCGCTTTTCATTAAACCGGTTTTTTGAGTACCACAAAACAAAAACCCCGCTGGGGAGCGGGGTTTTTGTTTCGTAAGGGTTTTCTCAAACCCAAACTCAAACCAACTAATCCTTACTATGAAAACGTTTCAAATATCGGGGCTTTTGAGCAAAAATCAAGTGTTCAAGCAAGACATCCTCAATCAAATTCCAGAGTCATCTTGGAGTTTGAACAGAGCTTTGGTCGCTGTAATTGACTAGATAATTTCGGTTAGACTCAAACTGTGTGCCTGAGAAATTCCGTTTTATGCTTCACACAATCAATCGCATGGTGCGAGTGTATTAGAAAAAATCATTGTTCTTTGGAGCGATTTGCAACTAAGTTGCAATCTACAAAACCTAAGCGCCTTTTGTGGTGCCTTGTTATCACCCGACTGGGTGAACTTCATGAATTACTTTTTCACCATCCGCACGGTAGCTGTGCCGTTTTTGCTTTCGAATCTGGCTACATACAAGCCTGCACTTCCCTGGATATTCAGCAGGTGCTGCGTTTCCTGAATTTGAACGGACTCAACCATCTGGCCGATGCCGTTATAAACCTCAAGCTGGAGTGGTAAGTCGCTTGGCGAGATTTGGATGTAGAAATTGCCGTCGGATGGGTTGGGAAACACCCGCACAAACAAATCATTTCTCTGCTTTTGCAGCGAGGTAACAAAGGTGTTGGGTGCTCCGGGCGTACCTCCGGGCTCAGGACGCGCAAACCAGTTTTCTGCAAGGGTGTTGTCTAGCAATGGGTCAATTAACTCCAACGTAGGCCCCAATCCATTGGGTGTAGTAGGCCAGGGCGGATCCACACCATAGAATACGTGGTCCATCAGCTCCAAATTATCATTGTAAAGCCGTAGCAACTCTCCGTTACTGCTAAAGCCAAAGTCAAACGGGCCATGTACATTGCTCACATTCGGATTGTGCATGAGAAAGGCAACAGGGTCTTCGGCAAGAACCAGAAACTCTCCGGGAGCCAGCCACGTACCCGGACCAAATACATACTGGTTGTTGTCATTATCATCCCGAAATTCCCAATTCTCCATCAGCACCGGAGTTTGTCCTGCGTTGGTGAGCTCTACCCAGTCTTCCGTATCGAGAAAGGGTGCAGACTTGTAGTTGATTTCGTTGATAACGATTTGTGTCGGAATCTGGCCGCTCGGCTCAAACAGTGCGGTAAAGGTGGAGTCACTCTCCATCCAGATTTCAATGTGATGCGTTTCCAAACCGGTTTCCACCCATTCCACAAACTGATAGCCTGT
>SKUL01000093.1 GCA_007129985.1 Flavobacteriales bacterium | reverse complement strand
TCGGGCGTGGATTTAGACTGGTTCTGGCGAGGTTGGTTCTTTACCACCGACCATGTGGATATTTCCATCGAGAACGTTCGCTGGTTTCAAATCAACACCCGCAACCCCGAGGATATCAAGGCCTGGCGCGAAGAGCAGAAAGCCAATGAACGCGAACATATCAGCGAAATCCGCAACCGCGAGGAAATGCCACAGCGGCTGGCCGACAGAGATTCAAGTCTGCGTGATTTCTACTCGGACTTTGACCGCCACGAAGCCTTTGCCAAGCACAGTGAGGTGGCTTATGAGCGCTACATAGAATCCCTGAGCGACGAAGAACTTGCGCGTTTGCAATCGGGACAGCAGTTTTACGAAATCACTTTTCGCAACATTGGCGGTTTGGTGATGCCACTTATTATTGAGTTTGAGTATGCCGATGGAAGCAAAGAAATTCGGCACATTCCGGCAGAAATCTGGCGAAAGAACACCGAGAAGGTCACCAAGGTATTTATCACCGACAAGGAAGCGGTTTCCATTATGCTCGACCCCCACCTCGAAACGGCAGACGCTGATTTGAGCAACAACGCATGGCCACGTCGTTCGCAGCCCTCGCGCTTTAAGCTTTACAAGCAGCGCGAGTTTGGCAGTGGCACCAACGAAATGCAGCGTTATCAAAAGATGCAGGAGAAAGAGGCGGAGGGTTCGGGTGAATAGGTGATGACATTGCCATTGGCACATCAAAAAACAAATCTACCTGCCCAGTCTCCATCAATCCGGTTCAGGTATACGTAGTCGCTTTTAACTTCATTTCAACTTTTTGTCAGGGTGTTGCCTCACCTCGAAAAAATTGAGAATGATTATCCGGTGTTTACTGAGCCGATAGAACACGCGTGTTTGTGAAGACAGTTGAAAGCCAAATATTTCTTTTTCCTCTTCCTCGAGAGAACCGATTTTGGGAAAAGCCGCCAGCACAACAAAAAAGTCAAGCACTCTGTTTTCAAACGCCTTTGAGGCCTTTGTTCCCCAGTCTTTTCTTATCTTATCTCTGATTTTGACAAGATTGGCTTGCGCCCGCTTGGTAAGAAAAACCTCCATTACGACGACTTAAAAGCGTCTTTTCCTTTCACCAGGTTGTATTCGTTTTCTGATTCCTCAAACGCCATAAAAACCTCCTCGCGCTGCTTGGCGCTGAGCTCATTCCACATAGAGCCGCTATGTTGCCGGTTTCCCGACTTCAGGAAATCATACACAACTTGCAGTAGTTGAGCATTCTGAACTTCATCTATCAGTTTGTGTAAATCGGATTTCAATTTAAGGGCGTCCATGATTGAAATTTTCTGAAAGATACGGAAATTGGAGTCAATACGCGCGAGGCACAGGAGGAAAGCAGAACTAGCCGGGTACGGGGGTATCAGCTATTCTTCCGTTTCAATTCCGTTTACTGTCATTAGCAGAAAATCAAGACTTTTTGCGTAGTCAAGTTCGTGATATTCAAGGCCGAGTTTTCTGATATTGTTGTAGTAGTCTTTGACGTTGAGGTAGTAATTTTTCTCAAGCTGCACCGCCGCTGCTTTTTGACCAATTTTCTGTTGTAAAAACCACTTTTCAAGCAATCTTGCGGTTCGTCCGTTGCCGTCCTGAAAAGGGTGAATTTTCACGAACACAAGGTGAATCAAGGCTGCGAAATAAAAAATTTCATACGCATCTAATTCTCTGGCAAGGAGGAGGTCAATATCGTCAAAAAGCTTTTCAATCTCCGTTTGCACAATGCTTGGTTCTGCGGCAACGTATTCCAACTTGTCATCGCTGTTAATCACGAACATCGGATTTGTCCGTATCAATCCTTGCTGGCTTTCGGGAAGAATATTTGAAGTTATGATTGAATGTGCTTTCCGGACGTTTTTCAGGCTAATTTCATGGTCGTCAATAAAGTCATAGGCTGCGTATAAATCATCCGCTTTGCGAGTGTAGTCAGGTTTAAACTGAACACCCATGAATTTGTGTTTGAAAAAGCTATCGAATTCGATGTCTTCTCCTTCTATGCGCGATGAGTAAACGGATGATACAGATTTATAAAACTCGAAATAGTCAACAGGCATGTCAAACTTTTTGATTTTCTCAAGTTTTTCGAGCGGAGATTTCGTTAACGCTGCTCTGTACGGGTCGAGCAGTTCAGAAGTGAGTATTTTAAAATCCATCCGGCATCATTTTTTGATACTGTTCCAAAGATAGCCTTTTTGATGCCTTTTTTGGTGGTTGTGCTTCGTATTGGTATTGAGGGGTTAATCGGTATGGTTGGCATTAGCTGGGAGGGTTCGGGGTGAGTGAGCTTGTGTGCCCGTGAAGCATGTTTTTTTTCGCCTTCAGCGACTATTGGTTGATTTCGAGCCGGGGGCACCACATATCGGGCAAACAAAATGTCAAGTGCCAACACCAGTGCGACCTTCAGGCTCATGATGCCCAAATCTACCCATACGTTTTCGGCGTTGCCGGGCATCAACGGGGCCACCAGCATCATGGGTACCACAATCAAATCCTGAAAGATGAGAATGGCCACTGCAATGCGTCCGCGGGGGGCTGGCAGTTTATGCAGCTCAGGCAGGAGCTGGTAGAGCAGGGCAGTGTGAGCGAAAAGACTTTCACGACGCCGTAATGCAGAACAACACCCTACCCCTTGCTCGTGTGCGCGCGTCCCTTAGCGGGCAAAGCCTCAGCCCTCAAACCGATATGCATTGGAAGTTTCTGGGAAAATAGTGTTTTAGCTTTTATCTCCAGCCGCAAAAAGTAGTACCGCGCCTACAAAGTAAGGGTGTGTAGGGTTGAACGGGAGTACGGCTTTGGCTTGTAGTTGAGTTGTTTGTTTTTAAAAGTTTTCCACAATGGCGTGAAATTGCTTGGAGGGAGATGCTGAAAGAGGTATTCTTGGAAATGAACCAAAACCAACTCGGATGACTAGATGATTGCCGTCAGACTGTCTCACAACCCACTTTCCCACACATAGATTCTTGATAACTTTCATGTGAAGGACGGTTATTGCGCTGAATAAATGGCGATCTTCAAAGCATGAAATACGTACAAGGAAACGACCGCTACCTCTCAAAAAGAAATTTGACCAGGTTAGCCCTTTACCCTGGTGTACCAGAGCAATCTCCTTTGAGTTTTCGCCCCCATCAAATATCAAACACAAAAAAGATAGACAGCGGCTGCGCAAACAGGGTATAGGTGGAGCGGATGGTTGGCGGGTTTTTATCGGGTTTTTCAGGATAGGTGTCATTGACCGGTGTAAAGAAGTCGCGCCGGTCAGCTTTGGCCCAGTTCAATGAAAAGCTACCCTCAGCCAGTATGCTGATGCGGTCGTTTATCCTGAACCTGAAACCGAGTAAGGGTGCAACGCCGAGAATTTCATTCCGGTTTTCTCTTCCGTTTGCATAACCGGCGTTGTAAAATTGCACCTCATTGTAGCTGTGTGTAAAGGTTGCTCTCAAATCCAGACCGTAATAGGCCTGCCACCTTTTGCTGAGTTCGGTGGTAAATTCCCAACCCAGCCGAATATTAATGGCAGAATGGTTTCTCTGGAACATAGTGGTATCAGAATGAACCGACGGTACGTCTTCTCGTCCGTAGGATCCTCCGATGGCAAAGCGAATGTTTCCCGGTTTGAACTTTCTTCGGTAGCTCAGATAGTAAGTGGGAGCATACGGCATTTGGAATGTTGGGTCTATGTTGAAATTCAAAATGGATCGGATAAAACCGGTTGCATCCAGTCCAAATTCATTTTTGTACTCTTTGCGCTCTTCCTGTCCAAAAGCAGAAACCGTGATGATACACGCAAATAACAGTAGTAGGGTTGGTCTCATGGCTGTTAGTTTTGAGCAATATAGGGCTATTTTTTTTGATGCCAAAACTTACGAGTCATTTGGTGAGTTTTTGGAAGCCTTATAATAAACAGCCATCACCATTAGAAACCGAGCTCGTGCGCATCCGCTTAATAGCGGGGACTAGCAGCATACATCTTGTATGTCCCCCCATTTATCCGCAGCTTTGAGGGAGTCAAAAGCAATGAACCAAATAACCGCTGTTTAGATGTGGGATGTGGAAACAGATAGGTAGTAACGTGTAGAAAATGAAGCGAATAATAATACATTTTCATGTGCTCGTGCTTTTGAGCCTTTCACTGAGTGCGGTCGCCCAGCTCTCCCCGGAGGAGGAAGCCATGGTAGATTCCCTCAAAAGTGTCATCAGCACCGCAAAGCATGACACCATTGTTGTACAGGCTTTGAAAGCATGGGACGACATCATCTACATTTCGGATCCCGACCTTGATTACGCGCTCAACCAGAAAATTGACAGCGTATCCACTTTGAATCTCCAAAAATCGCTCAGTGAAAAAGAGAGAATCAGTTTTCTGAAGTCTAAAGCCTTCGCCTTAAACAATATCGGAACGATTTACAGGTATCAGGGTGATTATTCGGAATCCATTGACTACCACGGTCAAAGTCTTAAAATTTATGAGGAAATTGACGATAAGCGGGGTTTGGCTGCCGTTCTTGGAAATATTGGCAGCATCCAATATCTCCAGGGTGATTTTGTCCAAGCCATCGAATACCAAAACCGAAGCCTGAGCATGCATGAGGATGTCGGGAATAAACAGGGCATGTCTGCTGCTTTCAATAACCTGGGGGCTGTTTATAAAGACCAGGGGGCGTATAAGAAGGCCATTGAACAATACACCAAAAGCTTAAAAATTGACGAGGAATTAGGTAGGAAGCAAGGTGCAGCAACCTCTTTGGGCAATATTGGCATTATTTACAAAGAGCTTGGCAATTTCAACAAAGCGTTGGATTACTACACACAAAGCCAGACCTTATATCAGGAAGTAGGTGATAAGCAAGGCGTGGCCATCTCTCTCCACAGCATCGGTAATCTCTACTATGACCAAAAGGAATATGACCAAGCCGTTGACTACTATAACCAAAGCCTTGAAATTTATGCCGAAATAGGAGATAAATTGGGTGTTGCGATTTCGCTGAGTAGCCTGGGTAGCATATTTCATGAACAAGGTGAAGCTGCGACTCATGCAGGAGATATAGACCTTTCGGCTGAAAAATATTCCGAAGCCATTGATTACTACAACCAGAGCCAAAAAATACAGGAGGAAATCGGTGATAAACGCGGCATTGCTGTTTCGCTCAACAACATTGCGCGTATTCACAAGGCCCGGGGTGATTTTGCCAAAGCTTTGGATTACAGTCTGCAATCGCTTTCCATTGCGGAGGAAGTAGGTCTTGCGATAGAAATCAAGGCAGCCGCCCATACTTTATGGCGCACCTACAAGGCAATGGAGAATCATGAGGAGGCCCTGATGATGTACGAGTTGTTTGTCGCCAAAAGGGATTCGTTGGTAAGTGTAGAAAACCAACAAGAGGTGATTCGCCAGGAATTTCAGTACACCTACGATAAAAAGGAGGCGCTGGCCCGGGCAGAACAGGAAAAGAAGGACGCAGTAGCAGCGCAGGTTTTGAAGCGACAGAAATTGGTGCGGAACGGATTTATGGGCGGCTTTGCGGTGGTGCTCGTTTTCGCGGGGGTATTTCTGGCACAGCGAAACCGCATTGGGCGGGAGAAAAAGAACAGCGAAGAGCTGCTGTTGAACATTCTACCCGCAAAAGTGGCGGATGAACTCAAAGCGAAGGGTACATCCGATGCGCGATTGATGGACTCCGTTACAGTGTTGTTTACCGATTTCAAGGGTTTTACACAGCTATCCGAAATCTTGACTCCACAAGATTTGGTAAAAGACCTTCACGAGTGTTTTTCGGCTTTCGACCATATTCTGGAGAAATACGGAATTGAAAAAATCAAAACAATCGGCGATGCCTACATGGCCGCCGGAGGATTGCCCACCACCAATACCACCCATGCCACAGATGTGGTAAAAGCCGCGTTGGAAATGAGGGGTGTGATTGAAAAAGGCAAAGCCAAAAAAATCGCTGCGGGATTGCCCTACTTCGAAATTCGCATTGGCATACACACAGGCCCCGTAGTGGCGGGTATTGTGGGTGTCAAGAAGTTCCAGTACGACATTTGGGGCGATACTGTGAATACCGCCAGCCGGATGGAAAGCAGCGGAGAAGTGGGTAAGGTAAACATCAGCGATAGCACCTACAGGCTGGTCAAGGATAATGCGGATTTCAGCTTTGTGTACCGCGGCAAGGTGGCGGCCAAAGGCAAGGGGGAGATTGACATGTATTTTGTGGAGTTATCGTAGGGGTTGGGATGCGTTGTACAGATAGGTCTTAGCCGTATTTTTCCTCTAAATCCTGTGAAACGCACATTACGCTGGCAACCGGTATCCATTAAACGCCATTTAAAACCCGTGTCAACAAGCTTCGTAAGCTCTGCTTACATTCATTATTCTTCGGGGCAAGCTTCGTATTGGTTTATGCCATCCCGGGCAGCATGGTGGTTCGTTTTGTGGCCCGGTACGGCATGCGTAAAAGCGCTTTTTGCGGCTATACAAGGGTTTTTCGGACGTTTTGCTTATCCCAAGCTTTTTCTGCACCTTTGAGCAAACCAAGGTTTTGGGCCACTTAACCGGCGAGTTAGCGGGGCTTATGGAACGGGCTGAGGTTATAAGCATTTGAATGAAAACATTTCAGCTAATATTATGTGTTTTAACCCTTTTGAATCCACTGAAAAATTACGCTCAAAAGGATTCCATCTATGTCAGAATTGATGACTTAGACAATATTGAGTTAGAAGCGCAATTGACATATTTCGTTTACTCTTCAGGTATTGATTCAAAACCGAGGCTTTCTCACTCAAAAGACAGCTCAATCAGGATATTCGGAACACATAAGAGTACAGGAGTTTATTGGGACTATTTTGCCAAAGTATACTTTAACCCAAAATCACATTCGATAAAACTACCTGTGGATGAACAAGGAAGCTACATCCAACTGAAAAATGTTCAAAAGCTGAATACGGACACCATCATTATTCCTTACTTGAAACTATACAGTAATTGCATTGCAGACACAACTTTTATTCTTGAGCAGTCTTGGGAAATCAAAAATTTTTACGAAGTACCTAATACTATGGAGACATTTACAAGGTGGAGATATGAAGAAGATATTGAATGTATTCGAAAAATTCCTGATACCTTGAGCATAGTCGTCAATGATAAAGAGTATCGAGTCAATGTAGAAAGGGCGACCGATTTTTACACAATAGAATCACGAGGACATGGTTTTTCGCGCAAAACGCTCTTCAATAATCCTGAAAAGTCTGGTAATGGGGAAAAGTTTTACTTCATTGAGTATAAGACAATTTATTTCAATAAAGTAACAATTGAATTTTGACGAACCCCCCGCACCCACAAAGCTCTGCTTCGTCGGTTCCTAATCCTGTAAGCTCCGCTTACATTCATTATTCTTCGGGGCAAGCTTCGTATTGGTTTATGCTATCCCGGGCAGCATGGTGGTTCGTTTTGTGGCCCGGAACGGCATGCGTACAAGCGCATTTTGCGGCTACACAAGGGTTTTTCGGACGTTTTGCTTATCCCAAGCTTTTTCTGCATCTTTGAGCAAACCAAGGCTTTGGGCCGCTTAACCCATGGAATGACGGGGGTTGTGGGACAAGCTGACGTTAAAATGATTCGAACAACATTCATATTACTGATTACTTTAGAGCTTCTTTTTGCTTGCAGTCATTCTTCACAAGAAGACGAAACCAAAGGCATTGGAGACACTAATGACACCATTGAAAACGTTAGCAACCGTTTGGAACCAGAAATTCAGGAGAGCAGCAACACTGTTAGTGTGCGGAAGATTGTTGCTGTCATCGACAGTATTTACGGCGTAGAAGTGCCTCTTAAAATTGATACTATTTCTGACTGGACAATCCCTGATAATCAGAAATATGAGTTGGGTCCGAAGGGGCTGAATTTGAGTGGCCTTGAGGAATACTATCGCTATTTTTCGTATCAAATTCTACTTTTTAAGGATAGCTTAGCGGCTCGTGAACAGTTTAACAGGATTTCGGAAGCAGCTGCATCTAAACAACTTGGCCGTACTGTTCAAAGAGAGGAACTGTTTTGGAAGTTGTTCTCGAAGGCGGGATCAGCTTATACGCTATACAAGAATGTCATCTTTATCATCACAGACGCTGTGACTACAATGAGAGAATAGAGACACCTCGAGAGGACAAGTTTCTAGAATACTTGTTTAACGATGATTCGCCGGAAGACACATATTTCGTTCGGGTTAAATGTGGGTGGGGTCATTATGAAGAAAGATGAGATACAAATACACGTCAATTGGCCGCACTCACAATGCTCTGCTTCGTCGGTTCCTAATCCTGTAAGCGCTGCTTGCACTCATTTTTCTTCCGGGCAACCCCGCTACCACTCGAAATCAAACTCGACGATGTCAATCCTTTCGCGTGGTTTGTGAATAGGTCATCTATAGGTCATTCAGGGTAGGTGCCATTTAGCGGTTTAGAGAGGTCGCGCCGGTAAGCAAACATCTTGTTTGTCTCCCCCATTTTTCCGCACCTTTGAGTAAACCAAAGCATCGCAGCGATTTTGAGGTCATGATGATAGGGGCAAGTTCGTGAGAGGCCTTTTGCCAAGATTCACCAAACCGTTTCAAACCATACATTTGTAGTGTGTAAACATGAGTGAATGACTGACAAAGGATTTACGGACATATTACAACTAATCAAACAATCGCGGCTCAGGGCTATAAAAGCCGTAAACGATGAATTAATAAACCTCTATTGGAGTATAGGGGAATATATCAGCAAAAAGATTGCACAAGCAGAATGGGGCGACTCCGTCGTAAAAGAATTGGCGGATTTCATAAAAGCACACGAGCCGGAAATAAAAGGTTTCTCCGATAAGAATTTGTGGAGAATGAAGCAATTCTATGAGACTTACAAAGACTTTCCAAAACTCTCACCACTGGTGAGAGAAATTAGTTGGACAAACAACCTGCTTATTTTTTCGAGGTGTAAATCCGCTGAGGAAATGGCGTTTTATCTCGAGCTTGTAAAACAAGAAAATTATAGCAAACGTGAACTTGACCGACAGATATCGGCAAGCCTGTTCGAGCGAACAATGATTGGAAGCGCAAAACTCTCACCATTGGTGAGAGAAAGTAACAGGGACATCTCAAGCGCCATCAAAGATAGCTATGTGTTTGAATTTCTGAACTTACCTGAACCACACAATGAAAGCGACTTACAGCGCGGGCTTGTAAGGCAAATGAAAAACTTTATTCTGGAACTCGGGAGAGACTTTTTGTTCATTGGGGAGGAATACAAGCTTCAGGTTGGTAACAGCGACTTTTATCTCGATTTGCTTTTCTATCACCGTGGACTTCAGTGTCTGGTCGCATTTGAGCTGAAAGGAGATAAGTTTAAGCCTGAACACTTGGGACAGCTAAACTTTTATCTGGAGGCGCTGGACAGAGACGTCAAAAAACCGAATGAAAACCCGAGCATTGGCGTTCTTTTGTGCAAG
>SKUL01000072.1 GCA_007129985.1 Flavobacteriales bacterium | reverse complement strand
GTGGTGAGCAGTACGCCTTCGTCCAGATTGAGGTTGGTAGCATCTCCGTTGTTAAACAGCCCTGCGCCATTGGGACCGCAGTTGAGAGATACGTTGCTCACAGAAACACCACTGCCTACAATGGAGCTGGCAAGCTGATGAGCATCTGATGAGCTGACAACATTGAGTTGCGCTGAGGCCGGGCTGGCTATCAGGCAACACAAGGCAATCATCATACTTGTAAAATGCGCGTAAAAGTTTTTCATGTTAGCGTGATTAAAAGGGGTTTTTCTGAATTCAATAAGGTTGGGGGTGATTACTCACCAATCGGATTTTCTTCCAAACGTTCAGCGAAGTGCGCGTTCCATGCGGCAACATCCCAATTGGGTTTGTTATTGCCCATCACAACGAGAAGTACCTTGCCTTCGGAAGGCATTCCGCGAAGAAGAAAGTTTTCACAACAGCGAGCCTGAAAGTATTGCGTCATTTCTGCCGGGCTTTCAAAGCTCATGTGCGATACATCAATGATAAAATGGCCGTTTGGCTCATCGCCCGCGTTGAGTTCAATGTACCCTTCGGGGGTTAGGTTGGCTACGCGTACGTCTTGCGCTGATAGTGTTCCGAACAGCAAAAGCCCAACAAAAGTGAGCATGCTTGTTTTGATGATGGAAAGTAGTTGTTGCTTCATAGCTATGTGTTTGATTTTACGTTTTGAAAAAGTTTCAATATTTCGACTTAGTGAAAATTGACCACGACAAAATTCTGATTTTCGTAGATGAATGTCAAGAGAATGATGTTAAAATGTAGTGATATGCTACTAAACGTTTGATATCCAATGAAAAATAATGCGTCTTGATTCTTTCGGACACCGGCAAGCAAAGAAAGTGTGTTTGTTTTGGCTCTGCTGTAAAAATCATGTTATCAATGACTAAAATGATTAGCTCGCAGGGCGACAACAAAAAGGGCAGTGTCTCAGCACCGCCCTTTAACGTTCTCAAATTGAAACAAAACGTTCTCGGATGTTAGTCTCTGAAATAAATCTCTACCCTTCGGTTGAGTTGCCGTCCTTCCTCGGTTTCATTGGAAGCCGCAGGTTGTTTTTTACCCTTACCGGCAATTTCAATTCTGTTGGCAGCTATACCTTTAGTCTCCAGATATTCTTTGGCAGCGTTTGCGCGATTTTTCGAAAGAGGCAGGTTGTACTCCTGACTTCCGCGGTCGTCGCAATGGCCAACCAAACGTACTTTTAGTCCTGCGTCTTTCTTGAGTTCTGCTACAACCACGTCGAGTACTTCCTTACTTTTTGCCCGTAAAAAGTACTTGTCATAGTCAAAGTAGATATTGTCCAGGGCTTGATTGTTGGCAATTTGACTTCGTGGGTCAAGGGGTTTTTGGTCAATCCCTACCACTTTAATGGTTTCGTCTTCTTCAAATACGCCATCTTCTCCTAGTTTTGGGTCAGTCGTGGTATCTTCATCAGCAATCACATCGTCATCATCGTCTTCTTCTTCCTCAACTACCAAGCGAGTGCTGAAGACGTTTGCAATGGTGTCATTGCGACTACTGCAAAAGAAAGCAGTTCCGTCTTCGTATAGAGAAAAGTAAGCATCAAAATCTCCGGAGTTCACTCCTGAAAGGTTAACGGGTACACTCCAGTTAGTCCAACCCTCATCCTGACGGTCGGAGTAGAAGATGTCGTAACCGCCCATGCCTGCCCGCCCATCAGTGGCGAAATATAGTCTCTGACGGTCAGGGGAGAGATAGGGAGAGATTTCATCCCCTGCTGTATTGATTCTGTCTCCAAGATTCACAGGAACATTCCAGCTTCCTTGCTCATCTTTGAGAACAACATACAGGTCATTTTTTCCTTTCGAGAAGTTGTCTTGCATGGATATGAACATGATATCTTCTTCCGGAGTCACGTAAAAGCTGTAAAACTCGTTCACTGGGTTTACCCCGGGGACCTTTTCATTTACTGGCGTGTTCCATTTTCCATCCTCGTAGGTCGATTTCGACAAACCAACGCCGGTCTGATTGCGACGCTCATATGTATTAACGAGGTAAATGGTGTTGCCATCCTCGCTGATACCTGCTACCGCATTGTTGCCTTTTGAGTTGAGCGGACCAAGATCATTGGATGCTTCAGTCCATGTTCCATCATCGTTTTTTCGGCAGTACCATATGTCGTGTCCGCCTTTCACACCCCCTGTGTTGTCGGGGTGAAATGAGCGCACGAAGAACATGATGGATCCGTCATTAGACATAAGGGGTAAGCTCTCTTCCGCAGCTCCACTGTTTACCTCACCAGGCATCTTTTCCGGATTCTCGAAACGGGGAACAGGCTGCGCCTGCGCGTACATCAGGTTGATGGTACAAACAACTACGAGAGAAACACAAAGTCGTAATAGGTTCATGAGCGGCACTGTTTTAGTTTTTAAAGAGCATTAATCCGAGCACAATCTCGTGGCTACCTCCGCTGAAGGTATTCAAGCCTGAAAGTGTGTAATCATAGGAGTAGCCCACGCGAATGAGGTCAGCGATGGTAATTCCCAACATAGCAACCAGAGCATCTTCGTGGCGGTATCCCAAACCAAGCCAAAACTTTTGTTGGTAATCCACGCGCATATTCAAATCAAATGAGAGTGGTGCGGGCCCTTGATATCGCAACATGGCACTTGGTGTAATACCTATGTTATTACCGAGACGGTAACCTGCAACCACATAATGGTGATCTGCCAGCCTTGCATCGCTGAGTTCGTTTCCTCCGAAAGAGATTTGGTTCCTCATGATCTGGTAAAGCCCGTATCCCATAAAGAGCCTGTCACTGTAAAACATGGCACCAAGATTCAGGTCAAACATATTGGCTTGATCACCCTGACCTACAAAGCGATTGAACGTGTCATCATTGGCGTCTTGAAGCTTAATACTGTTCAAGTCGAACTGCATGCCTGTCCAACCAAGTGACGCTCCCAGAGAGAAGTTGTATTTCTTTCCAATTGGGATGTGCAGGGCATAGCCGAGATTGATGAAGGTTCGCTGAAACGGGCCGTATTCATCTACCAATGCGATACCACCCAGGGCATGCTTCAGTTTGCGTTTTCCTGCTTCGGCCGGTGCCGCATATAAATCAGGACGGCTAATGGGGATTGACAAGGAGGGGCCGGTGTCTTTTTCGCGCTTGCCTAACACGCCTGTTGCACTGAGGTAGTAGGTTTTGGGTGCATCATCTATACCAACCCATTGTTGTCTTGTGCTCAGGTTAATGTCGAGATAGTCATTCATACCCGCGGCAGCCGGATTCACAACGTACATGTTGTGCATATACTGACTGTATTGCGGTAGTTGCTGGCTGTAAGCAACTGAAGCAATGAACACAAGGGCTAAAGAGCTTAGATATCTTTTCATGGCTGTGTTTGTCTCTCAGTTTATCGGATGATGGTTACGGTACCAACTTGGGGTTCGGAGCCGTCTTTGAAATCGATTACGTAGTAGTATGCCGCAACCGGAAGCGGTTGGTTGTTATAAGTTCCGTCCCAAGGGTCGTTGTACCCTACGGATTCAAAGATTTTGTTACCCCAACGGTTGTAGATCATCACTTCTGTATTGGGAGTAACACCAGGGATATTCCAAACGTCATTGGTGCCATCATCATCAGGTGTAAATCCACTAGGAATCTCGAAGAATACAGTTACTGTAACTTGATCCTCATAGCGGCATCCGTTCTCACTAGTGTAGGTTACCGTATAGGTGGTAGTTACCGTAGGGGTGGCAACCGGATTGGGGCAGTCAGAGCAGCTCAAACCTGTTGCGGGCGACCACTCGTATGTGCCTCCCTCAGGGCTTCCTGTAGCCTCAAGATCTGCTGATTCTCCGGGGCCAATGGTCACATTCGGGCCGGCATTAACGCCGCCTTCAGATTCTACAATGATGGTCACGAAATCAGTGGTAGAGGGGCAGATATCTCCTCCAATCACCGTCCAGCTCAGTACCAGTTCACCCGGCTCAATGTTCGAAACCGTCGCATTGGGGTCATTGGGGTCGGAAATATCCGCAGAACCACTTACAATCTCCCAGAAACCTACTCCTTCTCCGGGGTTGTTCGCTTCAAGCGTTGTTTCGTTTCCGTCACAAAGTAGTTGGTCGGGACCGGCATCTGCTGCGTCGGGATCTTCTTCAACGGTTACCGTGAAGGTGCATGTACTGGTGTTGCCTGAGGCGTCTACAGCCTCATAGGTAATGGTAGTAGTACCTATAGGGAAGGTTGCCCCCGGGCCTGGACCCTCTGTTTGGGTCAGGCTTGCTAACTCGCAGTTGTCAGTGGCATTGATGTTCCAGTTCACTTCTGGTTCACATGTTTCGATGTTGCCTGGGCAGTCAATAACCGGAGCTTCATCATCAGTTACTGTCACCACAAAACTGCATGACGCAGTATTTCCGGAATTGTCGGTCACTGTCCATGTTACTGTTGTGCTTCCAACAGGGAAGGTGGCTCCGCTTTCCAAGCCGGAGGTGAGTGAAAGAGTAAAGTCACAGTTATCATCACCAACAGGTTCTTCGTAGTTAATCACTGCTCCACAAACGCCCTCATCATTCGTTACGGTAATATCAGAAGGACAATCAGTAATGGTTGGGTCTATTTCATCAATAATGGTGATGGTAAAGCTGCAGGTAGCAGTGTTGCCTGATGCATCTACCGCTTCGTAGGTAATGGTGTGCACTCCTATATCGAAAGTGCTTCCCGAAGGTTCTCCTTCAATAAGGTTGATGGCAACCACTTCGCAATTGTCTGTTGCAATAGGTAGGTCGTATTCAACTTCAAATTCACACTGTTCTTCGGTTGCGGTGATGGTAATGTCTTCAGGGC
Organism: Flavobacteriales bacterium; assembly: GCA_007129985.1. Classification (GTDB taxonomy): domain Bacteria; phylum Bacteroidota; class Bacteroidia; order Flavobacteriales_D; family SKUL01; genus SKUL01. Next base: position 4,892 of record SKUL01000072.1, on the reverse strand, counting down.
AGGTTATTACAGGGTCTTCTTCGTCAACAACCGTAATGACAAAGCTGCAGGTTGCGGTATTGCCCAGTGTGTTTGTTGCAGTGTAAGTAATTGTTGTTGCTCCAAGAGGGAAGAAGGCACCGGGCTCAAGACCAGCATTAAGTTCGATAGTCACATCACCACCGCATGCATCCTCAGCAACGGGTAGGGGGTAGTCCACAAAGGCTCCGCAGGTATCAGGATCATTCGAAACAACAATGTCGCCCGGGCATGTGATGGACGGGTCACTTTCGCCAATCACAGTCACAGTGAACTCGCAAATCGTAACGTTCCCGCTCTCATCGGTTACCTGATAAACGATGGTGGTAACGCCCACCACAAATTCGCTTCCTGAGGCTGGCCCTGATATTAACTCGATGGTCACATTATCATCGCAGTTATCAGTAGCTGTTGGCTCAGGATAGTTTACGATCGCTGTGCAATCTTCAGTGTTGGCGTCAACGACTATATCATTCGGACAATCAACAACTGGAGCGATGGTATCTAGAACGGTTATGGTGAAGCTACACTCGGCGGTGTTTCCACTCAAGTCTGTAACTGTCCAAGTTTCGGTGTTCGTTCCAACAGGGAAGAATCCTCCTGGGCCCACTCCGTTGGTAAGAGTTGTTACCGCTCCTGGGCAGTTATCTTCACCCACGGGGGCTTCGTAATCAACGTTTGCTCCGCACTCTGATGAGCTGGCATAAGCAATGATATCCTCAGGACACTCGATGGTGGGAGGTACGGTTTCTACAACAGTGATGGTGAAACTGCAGGTTGCGGTATTTCCGGCAGCATCTTCAGCTTCTATTATCACGGTGTGCTCACCCGCGGGCACTGTTGTTCCGGGAGCAGGGCCTGAAACAAGTTCTACGGTTACCCCGGGACAGTTATCCTCGGCCGTTGGAAACTCGTAATTCAATTCGGTGGTACAGTCGCCTTCCGGCAGAATGATGACTTCATCCTCAGGGCAGTCAGCGAAAGTGGGGTCTTCGGTGTCGTTCACAATAATGCTGAACTCGCAGAAATTCTGATTTCCTGCCTGATCTGTAAACGACCAAACAACCGTTGTTGAACCTACTTGGAAAGTGGAGCCCGGCGCAGGGCCTGATATCTGTTCCACAACTATGTCGTTGTTGTCGCAGTTATCGCTGGCGGTGGGTTCGGGGTAATCTACAACTGCCGAGCAAAGGCCGGGGTCGTTTTCAGTAACGATATCGCCACAATTTGGTTGGGGGGCCTCAACGTCATTCACTGTAACGTTGAACGTACAGGTGGCCGTGTTTCCGGCGGCGTCTTCAATTTGGTAAACCACGCCTGTTGTGCCCACAGGGAAGAAACCGCCCGGGTCTATGTCGGTGAGAAGCGTGATAGTGAAATCATCACAGTTGTCCGATCCTGTGGGCATAGGGAAGTTCACATTGGCGCCACATTCACCCGGGTCGTTGTCAACAACTATGTCGTCGGGACAGGTGATTTCAGGGGCGATGTCGTCAACTACCGTAATGGTAAAACCACACTGAGCCGTATTGCCACTGGCATCCACAACTTCAAAAGCCACGGTTGTTGTTCCAACCGGGAAGAATGAGCCGGGAGGTAAACCGTCAATTATTGTTGTGATGGCTCCGGGGCAGTTGTCCGTTCCGAAAGGCGGAACGTAATCAACCACCGCTCCACACTCATCGGGATCAACATTCACAACAATGTTCTCGGGGCAAACAATCTCTGGTGGTATGATTTCCAGTACTGTTACACTGAATGTGCAGGTAGTGGTGTTTCCGGCTGCATCGCTTACCTGAAATTCCTGTACGGTAGTACCTGCGGGAAAAATGTCGCCCGAAGCAAGTCCTTCTGTTTGAAAAACAGCTCCTACGCCGGGACAGTTGTCGGTAGCAACCGGTAGGTCGAATACCACGTTGGTGAAGCATTCACCTTCCTCAAGTTCAATAATAATGTCTTCCGGACATTCGAGAACGGGCGGCTCAACATCTTCCACAATGATATCGAATGCACAGATAATTTCATTACCACTGCCATCAATGATTTGATAAACGATGGTGGTGTTACCAAGTGGAAATTCAGAACCTGAGGGCAGACCACCAACTTGCTCAATGCTCGCCACCGGACATTCGCTTTCGATTTGGGGTTCATCAAACTCTACCACCGCAGAGCAGAAGCCCTCATCAGTTCCGACTGTAACATCTTCAGGGCAGACGACCACAGGAGGCACGGTATCTACCACTGTAATGGAAAATGAGCAGCTATCGCTGTTTCCCAGGGTATCAGTTACCAGCCAGGTTTCGATAGTGGTTCCGATGGGGAAAGAGGAACCCGATCCAAGACCCGCAATTTGAACAATTTCAATGGTGCTACATTCACTGCTTCCAGTAGGGGGATCGTAATTCACCACGGCCTCACATGTAGCCGGGTCGGCATTGACTGTTATATCATCCGGACAAACAATCATCAAATCGCCATTGGCAATTACGTTGATGGTGTCAGAATCAATCTCACAGTCGCCGTTAAATATGGTGTACACAAATTGGTTCAGGCCATTGCTCAGGTTTGTAACCTCAGTAGTGGCACTGTCGGGAAATTGAATCACTCCATTTCCTGTGAGCACGGACCATTGTCCCACACCAAAGCCCGGTGTGGTTGCTGAAATGGTGGTAAAATTCTCACAGATATTTTGATCGGGTCCTGTTTCGGCTTTTTGGGGCGGATCGCCCTCGGTGATAATGAGGGTGTATTCACCGTCGTTAAAATCAAAAAACCCTTCAACAGTGATGTAGTACGTCCCGGCGGGTAGATATGCGCTCACCTCCGACTGCGCACCGCAGACATCGTCATTCTCAACTATCAATCCGCTACAGCAATCTGTACTGAGGTATATCCAGGTATCCCAAAAAGTTGAATCGCAGGTAGAGAAGGTGTAAAATCCATCGCAAAGAACAATTACCTCGATGGTCTGGTCATCAGACGGTCTGAAGTTACAGTCGTTTCCTGCTCCGTTGGTATTCCCTGAAATGGTAACTGGTGCAAACACCGTAAAATCAGCATTACAACCGGGAGCATCTGCTGAAATGGTACTCGTCCATGTGCCTGAAAACTCGTTGAGGCAATTGGTGTTGATCTCTTCAATACTCACCGTGGCCGCGCTCGGGTCGCCATCCACAGTAAGCGTAAAGCTGAAACACGGACCGAACTCTCCATCGTCAGCAACCCAAAATTGACCGGGTAGCCCGTCAAAGGAGTAGGTGATGGTTCCGCCTGTGATGTTGGCTTCGGCCACCCCACCAGTGTATGGGTTAATTAATTCAGGAGCTGAGGTTTCAAGAATGTTAAGGCCGCCATTCATGAAAATGACAGGGCCGTTTTCCGATCCTCGTTCACCTACACACATCAGCACATCAAAGCTGAAAGTGCCGTCTCCGTTATCAACCAAATTGTTCGCAGTGACGCTGGGTGAAAAGTCACATGCGAGCACAGGTACTGTGAATCCGAGCAGCAACAGCAACCCGAGAGAAACTTTAGTAATGGTTCGCTTCATGGCAAATGGTCGTTCGATTTTGCGAGCCAAATATATCGTTTATAAGACAAAGCTTACAATTCGTAGTGGGATTTTTTTCGTTGGTCGTACTGGGTTGATTGGCTGCAATAAAGATGTTAAAAAGTGCCAACCGAACTGTGCGGTTGCGTCCAGAACAAATTTTAATCAATCCGAAAGTATCCGGATTTTCCTTAATCTGGTTTTAGCTCGTGGTGCGGATATCTTCTCCGCAACTGTAACAAAAAGCAGCACCCTTCTTGTGCCCCGTGGTTTTGCATGCAGGGCACTCAAAAAGTCGCATGTGAGAAATTTCGTCATCCTTTGCCTTGAGTTTCCGCCTTGTGACCTCCGATGAAACAATGCCTGTGGGCACAGCGATAATACCGTAACCCAGTATCATTACAATCACAGCAAGCGTTTGACCCCAAGGTGTAATAGGAGTTATATCGCCATAACCAACTGTGGTTAACGTCACAATGGCCCAATAGATACTTCGGGGTATGCTGTTGAAGCCTGAGGCAGCGCCTTCAACCAAGTACATGATGGTTCCAAAAATGGATACGATGCTCAGTACTGCAAAGATGAAAACCAGTATTTTAACTCCGCTTCCTCTTAAAGCCAGCAACATGTCTCTGCCCTCGCGTGTAAATCGGTCCAGATTAAGTATCCTGAAAACACGCAACAAGCGCATTACCCGAATAATCATCAGACTTCGTGCAGCCGGAAAAACGAGACTGATAAAAGTGGGCAGTATAGCCATCAAGTCAATAATCCCATAAAAGCTTTTGATGTAGCGGAACTTGTTGCTCACGCAGTATATCCGCAACGCGTATTCGGCTGTGAACAGCAGGGTGATAACCCACTCCAGAACCAGGAAAAAGGTTTCGTTTCCTTCGCGGATAAAGTCAACGCTCTCAAGAATTACCAGAGCAACACTCAGTAAAATAACCCAGAGAAGGATGACATCGAAACGCTTGCCTGCGGGCGTATCAGACCTGAATATGATTACGTACAGGCGCTCCTTGTCAAAGAGGGTTTTTGAAGTCTCGGGTTGGCTGTTCATCGATACAAATTTAGAAGACAATTGATAAGCGGCATACTTTGAAACCAACTTCGCTCAAAACAACCCACCACATTACCTTTGCCCTATGCAGCTTCAATACGCCATAGATTACCGACCGGGGCAAACCCCCCAAAATGCGCAGGCCGCGCTAAAACTTCTTGAAAGCGGGGCAAGCATCCCATTCATAGCTCGCTACCGAAAGGATCAATGCGGCGGACTGGATGAAGTGCAACTGCAGCAATTGGAAAAATGGAAGCAAAG
>SKUL01000270.1 GCA_007129985.1 Flavobacteriales bacterium | reverse complement strand
GTGATGGAAATGCGTTACGACTCGCACATTCGCGGCTTTATTGAGCTTTACGTTACCAAAAAACGCGAGCTCTCCTCAAGGGTGCTGGGTTTGTCAGAACTCTACTACCCGATGATTGAGGAAATGCTCGATCGCTTTGAGATTCCGCAGGAAATGAAACACCTGGCTGTTGTTGAATCTGCACTGAATCCCACAGCTCGTTCACGCGCCGGAGCCAAAGGTTTGTGGCAATTCATGTACGGCACCGGTAAGATGTTCGACCTCAAAGTGAACTCTTTTGAAGACGACCGTTTCGACCCCCTGCAAAGCACCGTGGCCGCTTGCCGCTACCTACGCCACCTTCACGACCTTTACGGCGATTGGAACCTCGTGCTTGCAGCCTACAATTCAGGACCGGGCAATGTAAACAAAGCCATACGCCGGTCAGGTGGTAAGCGTGACTACTGGGCAATCCGAAACTACCTACCCAGAGAAACGCGCGGTTATGTTCCGGCTTTCATCGCTGTAAATTACATGATGACCTATCACCAGGAGCACAACCTCTATCCTCTCTACAACGCTTGTGCTTACTACGAAACCGATACTGTACACGTGCGTCAGCGCCTTACTTTCGACCAGGTGTCGGCATACACCGATGTGGACGCTGCATTGATTGCCTCTCTCAACCCGATGTATCTGCGCTTTGTGATTCCCGCTCAGCCCGATGCGCCCAAAGTCTTGCGACTACCCTCCGAAGCCATCGGTGTTTTTCTCGCCAATGAAGACAGCATTTACAACCACCAACCCGACCCAACAACTCCCATGCTTGCGCAGGAAGTCACAGAATATCACCGGGTGCGCAGCGGCGAATTCCTGGGCTCCATTGCCAACCGATACGGCGTGAAGGTGAATGACTTGATGGAATGGAACGGATTGCGAAATACCAACATATACCCCGGGCAAAATCTGGTTGTACACAGAACTGTTTCTCCGGCCAGTTCAGCTAGTACCACAGGCAGCACACCCACTGTAACTCAACAAACCCAAAAACCTGCTCAGCCCGCAGTTGTTACCGACGAGGGCGCATATCGCTACCACGTGGTGCGCAGCGGCGACACGCTGTGGGACATCGCCAAACTGTACGACGGCGTTACCGTTACTCAGCTTAAGCAGTTGAACAGCGGCTTGAACTTTAATCGCCTTAAACCCGGACAAAAAATCAAAATTGGGCAAGCCGGTTAAATACCTTGCCGCCATACTGGTCGCACTTTTTCTCATCTCCTGCGATGAAGATGCATCGCATGTTCTTCCGAGATATTCGGGCGCTCCGGGCGAATTGCTGGTAATTATTCCCGATGCACTCTATGAGTCGCGCCCGGGCGATATCCTGTACGACCACTTTGCCGCATACCAGCCCATGCTCCCGCAGGCTGAACCCTTTTTCAATCTGGTGCACATGAGTCCGGAAAAGGTGAACAATATCACGCGTCAGCACCGCAACCTGCTGTTTGTGAACATCAAGCCCAACTCAGAAGAAACTCCGAGGGTGGAGGCCCAGCGAAACAAATGGGCATCGGAACAGCTCGTGGTAAATGTGTATGCGCCATCCATTGATGTTTTCGATTCGCTGATGGCCGAAAACGGATCGGCCTTGCTTGAAAAGTACAATGAGTACGAGCGAAAACGGCTGAAGGGGAACTTCACTTTCCGGAAGAACCACACCATTGCCGATGACCTTCTTGCCAAAGAGGGGCTGAGCCTTACTGTACCACGCGATTGCGGAATTGCTCGTCAGGAAAAGAATTTTGTTTGGATTGAGCGCAAGCGGGAAAAGCCTTCGGGCGGCTCACTACACGACGTATTGCAGGGCGTGTTGGTGTATCACTATCCCTACACTGCCGATACTTCTTTCACCGCTGGCCATGTCCTCGCCGTGCGCGACTCTGTCTTGCGCCAATACGTTCCGGGGCCTGTTGAAGGCTCTTACATGACCACAGAGTACCTCGTAGAACCGGCTTACCGCGTAGTAGAGCACAACGGAGCGTACGCTGTTGAAATGCGTGGGTTGTGGAAAGTAGCGCAGGGAGCGCCCATGGGAGGGCCTTTTATCAGCTTAACAGTACACGACGAAGCGCGGGGCCGAATCGTAACCGCCGAAGGCTTTGTTTTTGCCCCCAAGTTCAGCAAGCGCGAGTACCTGCGCGAGGTAGAGGCCATGATTTACAGCATCGAATGGCCGAAGGGGGAAGACTCCGAAGAGAGCTGATTTACACCGGAAAAGACATCAACCACTCAACGGCTTCCTCGCGGTTTTTAAAAAGCTGAGTGGGGCGATTGGGCTTGTTGAAGCGGATGAAGAAATTGGCGGTCATTTCGTGCGAGTAGCTCTGTACTACAACAGCATCGGCAACCAAGGCATCGGTTGACTCGGCTGAAGAGGCATAGTTTCGGGCGTCCTGACTGAGCGAGGCTTTCTCTCCCGCAGTAACGAGCAGACGGTATTTAAGCCCGTTGGCTTCGTTGTTGATGGTCTCAAAAATTCGTTTCACTTCTTCCAGTTCAACCACTTGCCCTTCTTTCATGTGGAGATGAAGAATGTTATCGGGTTGAAAGGTCAATGTTGACTTACCTAAATCGAATGTTTTGTCTGACATGCGCGGTTGCTCAATTCATTGCTTCTGCAAGCAAAGGTAGAAAGAAATACCACGTAGGGCCAATGAACTTCTTTTGATTACAGGCAACATTTAACGCACCAATAACCAGGCAGAAGGCATTTCATCACGCTTGATGTCGCGCAATGCATCCAGGGCCTCTTGTCGACGTGGAAAATTACCATAAGTAACCCTGTAAAGCCCTTTGTGCTGGTCGAGTACATAGGCAGAAAAACCCTTTGCACGCAATTGATCTACAAGCTTGTGTGCGTTGGAAAGTTCTGCAAAACAGCCCCCCACCACGTGGTAACGCATGGCAAGAAGTTCCGGGGTGGCCACATAGGTGTTAACCGCCGGTGAGGGAGGTGGTGCGGGCATGCGCAAGCGCACAGGAACTCCCTCTTCGGCTGATGCATCTGTAAACGCTATGTGCACAACCTCTTTTTCGGAGTCCAGCATTTCCAGCAAGGGGTCATCCTCAGACTCATCTGTCCATAAAAAGGTGTGCTCGCGTGCGTTGTAGGTTGGAAGCTCTTTCGGAGCAAAGGGATTCAGGTCTGCAATGGTAAGATTGGCGGGGCGAAGCACATCAGCAGAGGAAACAAGCCAGCCTGAATAAAGTAGGAAAGGCAGCACAACGGCAGCGGCCCAAATCCATCGCGCTCTGCGATTACCCGCACCATCTTGAGCGTCTTCACGCTCTTCTTCAACTTTCTTTTCTACATCTGCCGCCGGGGTGATGGGAACTACGGGAGCCTCTGGCGGCAAAGCATCAGGTTTCTTTTCAACAGCAGGCTTTAGAGGAACCGGGGCAGGCGCGGCAACCGGCTGCTTTACCTTCTCCGTCTCCATTACCGGAACAGCAAACAACTGCTCCAATCCAAAGGCATCTTTCAGAAAATTCTCCTCCAACGAGGGTTGAAACCGTAATTGATTCGCCGTGTCGCGATACACGATACCCACCTTTTTAAAAGTAATTCGCTCGCCATTGTTGAGGCGGGCAAAATAGTCTTCTACTTCTGCGCGGATGCTATCGTTGGCTTCTTCAAAGGTACAGTTGTTCCATTCGGCGAGGTGACTGGCCAAAAGACCGTCGTTCTTAACAAGGCTGCGGTTAAACGACACCTCTTTGGAAGGTGGATGAAAGAGATGCAGGCGCTTATCGAGCAAAGCCGCTTTGTAATTGGTGATAAAGCCCCCAAACTCTGGAATAATCACGCAGTCGTAGTGGTAAAGTAACTCGCCGATATGGTTGTGAATGGCCAATGCGCAGGGCTTTGTACGAAAGTACAAAAGTAATCCAAACCCGCTTGGATAACCGAAAAAAGAACGCCGTGAATCAATCTCCGTAATCCCCTTGTTGATAGCGCTCAAGCATTCGGCGCAAATCATCGGGGTGGTCAATGGCATCCGACTCTATATCGGTTTCGGCGGTGCGGATGCGATAGCCATGCTCGAGCCAGCGGAGTTGTTCAAGTTGCTCGGCCTTTTCGAGTGATGAGGGAGCGAGTTGGGTGATTTCTTCCAGAATGTGAGGCCTGTATGCGTACATCCCGATGTGCAGAAAGTAGGCGTGGTCTTTGAGCCAGTCCGAAGCTTCAACGCCATTGCGATAGGGGAGTGGCGCCCTGCTGAAATACATAGCATCATTACGACGATTCAGAAGCACTTTTACACGGTTTGGGTTGAAGAGGTCGGTGGTGAGTTCAACGCGCTTTACGAGCGTGGCTATTTGCGTATTGCGATCCTCAAAGCAAGCGAGCAAGTTGTTGATTTGACCGGGTTGAATAAAGGGCTCATCTCCCTGGATATTCACCACCACATCAAAGTCCTCATTTACTTTCGCACAAGCCTCCTGACAACGGTCTGTGCCGCTGGGGTGATTCGCAGAAGTCATCAGAACCTCACCACCAAAAGCCTTAGCAGCCTCGGCGATACGCTCGTCATCAGTCGCGATAACCACCTTGGTTAAATCGGCTTTACAGGCTTGTTCATAGACCCGTTGTATCATTGGTTTGCCCGCGATATCCACCAAAGGTTTACCGGGAAACCGTGAGGATGCATAACGGGCAGGAATGATACCGAGGGCTTTCATGGCTATATCTCCAACGAGTATTGCAGCATGGTTAAACGCGGCGATTCAATACTCAACGGACGAATAGCATATTCCGTATTGTACAGGTTGTTTACGATAAGCGCCACTTTGCTGCGTTTTGACACCTTTACCGATGCGCGGATATCAACCACATAAATAGGGTTTTGGTTGTCTTCCATCCACTGCGTAACACCCGACGGCAGAAACATATCCGTATCCAGCACTATAAACGCGCGGTCAATGTTGCGAATGGGTGTGTTCATTCTGACACTTGTGCCCATGCTGAAACCCTTGTATGTTGCTTCAATATCGAGCTTTGCCATGTGCTCCACCCTATACTTCAATAAGCTGCCGTCTCCAAAAGAACTTGTGTTTCGATAAGTAATGGGGGCAAAAACGGGTTGCAGGCCCATCTGATCCGCCGGATCCTCAGGAACAACCGGATAGTTGTCTCCAAGCGCTGTCTCCAACCCAGATACGCTGTACACTTTATCAGGATCAAGCGCAACCGGCTGAACATAGGTGTAGCCAAACAACAAGTTCAATTCAATATTACCGATTTTCCCCTGACCCATCACTGAAAAATCCAGACCACGCACAAGCGCAGGGCCCGTATTCACTGAGCGGAATCCGAGAATTTCGTTCAATTGTTGAATATTAAAGCCCGGACCCAAAGGCTCGGGCACACCCCAGGTGCCGAAAGTAAACTCTATGAAATTATCAAATTCCTGATAAAAAACAGCAGCATCCACAAAACCGCGAAAACCACCTACTTCAAAGCCTTGCTTTACCCCAAACTCCGCGTTGTAGCTGCGCTCTGCCTGAAGATCGGGGTTCGGAAAAATATTCTGCCCACCAACCGCAGTCACAATAAAACGCTCACCAATGGTTGGGAAGCGGATGCCCTGACCAATAGAGGCTCGTACAAAGGTGCCATCCAGCACGCGGTAATTGGCTCCTGCTCGAAAAATGGGGGCCTCCCTAAAATCATTGTTGATACGAAACCACTCATAACGCACTCCTCCTGAAAGGGTGAGCCGGTCGAACAGGCGCTTGTCAATCTGCATGAAAAGCGCTGAATTGTGCGCAAAATTTTCGCCATCGCCACGCTCGTTGGCCACATAAAGGTTTGACCACGCATCCGTGTAGGTAGTCATTCCACCGGCCGTGATATTCAAGCCCTCTATGCCGTAATGGCTAAAATCCTGACTGACCGTGTATTCCGCAAAGTAGGTGCGCGAGTAGTTGGATTGGTTGTTGGTGTTTTCGTTATCGAGGTGGAAGTAACGCGTTTTGAGTTTGTGGTTTCGACCCTTCTTACCAATGTACTCCACGTATGGGTCGATGTTGAAGTTCAGCTGCTCAGTGGTGGTAATTCCTCGGGTTCGTGGTCGGTAGAGACCGGTATCTGCATCGAGCCAGAGCAAGGCAAAGCTGCTCAGGCTGTACATAGCGTTTGAATTTATCCCTACACTCAAGCCCTCGATGTCTTTGAAACGATAACGCAAATTGAGGTTTCCACGCGCGCGATTTTCTGACATTTGCGCAGGTCTTCTGAACAGCGTATCACCCGATTCCTCAATGCTGTCCCACACCAACGGACGACCATTTTCATCAAATTTATCGGGGGTTTCGGGGCCTGTAAAGCCCATGTCAGAAAAGAGGTTGGCTCCAAAGGTCACATCCAGTTGCCCCACTTTGCGTGAGTGAAAAAAGTTTGCACCTCCTTGCATGGGGGCAGATACAACATTCTGCACGGGGTGGTACACACCCAACTCATGCCGGTAGTCGGGGTCGCGCCAGTACAAGTCCGGGCTTGTACGTGGAGCACTGTAAACACCATTGAATATACTCACTTTGGTGATGGGCTCGTCGCGTGGGTATGCGGTGCGCAGGTTAATCACTCCGCTTAGTGCCGCTGATCCGTAGAGCACGCTCGAAGCACCTTTGATGACCTCTATCTGTTCAACGTTTTCCGTAGGGAGGTAGCCCCAGTTCGGACGGCCGATATCACCGGAAAGCATCGGAATGTCGTCAAGCAATACCTGCACACGGCTTCCTGCACCAAAACTATAGCCACTTCCGCCGCGAATTTGGGGTTCGCCATCCACAAGAATAACTCCCGGCGTTTGATCAAGCACCTGAGAGATATTGGTGTTGTTGCGATTTTCAATTAAGTATGGCTTGATAACTTCCATCGAAACCGTAAGCTCCTCCAGGCGCTGCTCATAGCGACCGGCGCTGATGACCACCATTTCAAGCTGGCTTACACTGGGGTCCAGCGCTACTTTCACCTCAGTTGCCTCACCCGCTTTAATCTGATACGTCTTTTCGAGGGGCTCAAAACCAATGTATCGGAATATTATCGTTTGCGTTCCCGGGTTGAGCGTGATTTCAAACGTGCCGTCAATATCTGTGGTTACACCTGAGCCATTTTCGGCAATCACATTCACACCAACAAGAAGGTCTTTGGTGTCGGAAGCGCTCACTGTTCCGCGCAAAACACCCAGTTGTGCGTGAGCGCATAATGCACCCAGCAACAATCCCAAAACCAGGAAAATTCTCATATATTTGGCTGCTTAAGGCGTCCCTTTCGGGGGACCGGTTCACCTCGCAAATATAGTAGGATTTGAATACCAGCACTGATCTCTGGAAGATAGCACTGAGCCTCATTGACGGCATCGGCCCGGCCACAGCCCGCAAGCTTGTGCGCGCATTTGGCTCGCCCGAAGAGGTATTTAAGGCCCCCGTGGGAGCACTCCGTGAAATACCCGGTGTGCACGATCAGGTGGTGAAGCAAATCCTTTCCCAACAATGCCTTGCTGAAGCTGAACGCGAAACAGCATTTGTAAAAGAGCACAATGTGCGTGTTCACCTTGCCAGCGACGATAACTATCCGCATCGCTTGCGTCAATGCCCCGACGCACCCACTTTGCTTTATACCCGCGGCAACTTCAATCCCGACTCCGGCAGAGTGCTCGCGGTGGTAGGAACCAGAAAGGCAACATCACATGGCAAAGCGGCCTGCGAACGGATTATTGAATCGCTGAGTGAAGAATCGGTGCTCATTGTGAGCGGCATGGCCTATGGTGTGGATTTTTGCGCCCATCAGGCTGCTCTTCGATACGGCTTGCCCACCGCGGCCGTTTTTGCACACGGATTGGACACGGTGTATCCCTCGATTCATCGGAAAACCGCCAACCAAATGCTTGAGAATGGAGGGTGGGTGAGCGAATTCAGAAGCATGACTGCGCTCGACCGACATTTCTTTCCGCGCAGAAATCGCATCGTTGCCGGGATGTGTGACGGAGTGTTGGTCATTGAATCCGACAAAAAAGGGGGCTCCCTCATTACCGCCGATATTGCCAACTCGTATAGCCGAGAGGTGATGGCGCTTCCGGGAAGGGCCGATGACATTCGCTCAGCCGGATGCAACTGGCTGATTAAAACACACCGTGCCGCACTGGTTGAATCAGGCGAGGACGTTCTGCGACACATGGGCTGGGAACGTCGCGAGGCCGAACCTGCTCCGGTTCAGCTATCGGTTTTTCCGAGCTTGTCTGAAGATGAATTGGAATTGGCGCGTTGCCTGCAGCAGTCGGGGCCGGTATCCATTGATGCGCTGGCCGACCTTTCAGGTAAACCCATGCAGGATGTGTCCTACCTGCTGCTCAACCTCGAAATGGAAGGCCTCGTTAAAGCCATGCCCGGCAAGCGCTACAGCCTGAAAAAGCCATTGGCGAGCTACGGCTAAGCTTCTCCGTTTTTTATCGCCGCAACACCCGGCAACTCCATTCCCTCCAGGTACTCGAGCATGGCCCCGCCACCGGTACTCACGTAGCTTACCCTACTAGCAAGCTCAAACTTGTTGACCGCAGCCACAGAGTCTCCACCGCCCACCAGCGAAAAGGCTCCGCCATCGGTAGCTTCGGCAATGGCGAGTGCAATCTCTCTGGTGCCACGGGCAAAGTTCTCCATTTCGAACACACCCATCGGGCCGTTCCAGAGGATGCTTTTGCAGGCCAGAATTGCCTCGCGATACTGCCTGATACTTTCTTCGCCAATGTCGAGTCCCATCCAGCCCATGGGTATCTCGTTGCTCGGACAGCTATCGCGATTGGCTTCGTTTTGAAATTCATCTGCAATCACCGAATCAGGCGGCAAGAGCAGTTTCACGTTGTGCTTTTTGGCTGCCTCTATCACCTCAATGGCCATGTCGAGCTTGTCTTCCTCTACCATTGAGTTACCCACTTCGCCGCCCATTGCGCGCACAAAGGTGTAGGTCATTCCACCGCCAATTAACATGTAGTCCACGCGCGGAAGCAGGTTTTGAATCACCCCGATTTTGGAACTCACTTTGGCCCCTCCCACAATGGTCACTGCCGGTGAGGCCGGCGATTGCATAAAACGGTCGAGGTTTTCGAGCTCATCCTGCATCAGCAAGCCAAACATTTTATCACCCACAAAACCGGCAATAACTGCTGTGGAGGCATGGGCACGGTGCGCCGTTCCGAAGGCGTCGTTCACGTACACATCGCCGTGTTTGGCCAGCTCTGCGGCAAAGCCTTCATCGCCGGCAGTCTCTTCCTTGTGAAAGCGAAGGTTTTCGAGCAACATTACCTCACCGGGTTGAATGGCCGAGGTTGCTGCGTGGGCATCGCTGCCAATGCAATCATCCACAAAAGTCACCTCTTTGCCGAGCAACGATGAAAGTGCCGGAACGATGTGCTTCAGCGAAAAACGATGTTCAGGGCCTTCTTTGGGCCTTCCGAGGTGTGACATGAGCACCACGGAGCCGCCGCCGCTCAAAATCAACTTCAAGGTGGGCAATGCCGCCCTGATGCGGGTGTCGTCCGTAACCTCAAAACGCTCGTTGAGCGGCACGTTGAAATCTACGCGGATCAATGCCCGCTTGCCTGAAAAATCGTAGTCGTTGATCGTCATTTCCACCGTATATTTGGGGCAAAAGTAGAACTAATTCAGCATTCGTTTCGCCGCGAAACATCTCCTCAAAAAATGGCCGTCCAGAACTTTTCAGCCGTAGCC
>SKUL01000294.1 GCA_007129985.1 Flavobacteriales bacterium | reverse complement strand
ACCAGATTGACGCCATTACCGATACCCGCGTGCGCGTGCTGGAAGAATCCTTCTTTGGCAAGGCGCGTGAGCTGAGCCCGGTTTTCAGAAGGTTTAACGAAGTGCTGCTCCACAACCACATCCGTCACCTTCAGCACCGCATCAACCTGCTTATTGGTGCTGACGCCGAAACCCGCTACATGGATTTTGTGCAGCGCTACCCCGACCTGATGCTTCGGGTGCCCCAGTGGATGATCGCCTCTTACCTGGGCATTACGCCCGAGAGCCTGAGCAGGGTGCGGCGCGATCTGGCCGAGAAGCATTTCAAGAAGTAGCTGCCCGCCGAACTTACCATAGGTCAATGTGGGTGAAACGGGCTTGAAATACCTTTGTAACACAATTCTAAAATGACCACTTATGGCAACAAGAAGCATTGAAGCTGTAGTAACTCCACGTCCGCCTCACTATGTAGGCGACGGTTTCAGGGTGCACAACTTCATCCCATCCGATCAACGACTCAATATGATTCGCATGGATCCGTTTATCATGCTCGATTACAACGCCCGTTTCTACTTTCCGCCCAGCGAGAAGCCACGAGGCGTAGGTGTTCACCCGCACCGTGGTTTTGAAACCGTTACCATTGCATACGCGGGCAAAGTAGCGCATCACGACAGCAGCGGTGGTGGTGGCGTAATAGGCGAAGGTGATGTGCAGTGGATGACTGCCGCGTCGGGCGTGCTCCACAAAGAGTATCACGAAGAGCAGTTCAGTAAAGAGGGCGGCGATTTTCAGATGGTGCAACTCTGGGTGAATCTTCCGGCCAAACACAAAATGGACCCACCCGGATACCAGGGTATCAAAGCATCCGACATGGGCCGCCATACCCTGCATGATGGCGCCGGTGAAGTAGAAGTGATAGCGGGCGACTTTCGCGGTACAGCCGGTCCGGCCAAAACCTTTTCGCCATTGCACATGCAACACGCCCGTCTGAACGCCGGTGGTGAGGTGGAGTTCGAATTTCCCGCTCACTTCAATACGGCTTTGTTGGTGATTGAAGGTAGCGTGCAGGTAAACGACCGCAACGCAGATGCCAGCCAGTTTGTGCTGATGGCCAACAACGGAGAGCGTTTCACGATTCGTGCCACTGAGAAATCCGTTGTGCTGGTGCTGAGTGGTGAACCCTTAAGAGAGCCCATTGCCGCGCACGGGCCGTTTGTGATGAATTCACGCGAGGAACTCATTCAGGCATTTGAGGACTTCAACACCGGTAAGTTCGGGTATTTGGAAGATTGATTTTCAATTCGCTCAGGCGCAAAGGAAGCCGTGAACAATTGCTTTAATGGCGGGTTTCGGCTGCCTTTGTGCCTTTTTAGAAGCGAAAAATGCGCACGCCCTCAAAATCACCGATTTGATTGTTGAGAAAGGGTTGCAGATAGGGGGCGTTGAGCAGATTGTCGTCAATAATGATGAGGTGTGTAGCACCGCGCTGCTTTAAACGCTCAAAGTCTTCAACGGTTTGAAACATCTCTCTGCCTGTCCATCCCTTGCGATTCAGTAGATACAATGTAATGTTGAATGATTCATCGGGCAGTACCACAACGCGCGCGTCCTGATCAATTCCAAGCTCAATCAGGTATGACTCCATGCGTGTTAAGCGGCTCAGGTTTATTTCGCGCTCCCAATTAAAAAAGTCTCTGATTTGCAGAAAAGGTTTGTTGGTGATCAATACCCGACTCCAGTTCTTGTAGTCGGATTGCAGGTGCACCACAGCCATGCAGTACAGCATATTGAATGCAAGAAACCCGATTGCCGCGTAGCGCATCGGCTTTTGCATCAATACTTTCGAATGATGATGCCGTAGTTGAAACAGCGTAGGCAACAGAATGGCTGGTACCAGAATAAGCAGAGCGATGTAGTAGTAGTCGTGATGACTCATCAGGGGCAACCACAAAAAGAAATAGAGGGTTCCGCCAAAAGGAATCACCGTGGTGCTGAATCGGGCCAGCCATGAAAGTTGCCTGAATCGAAACAGATTGTAAATAAGAGCGACTAAAAGAAGCGCTAGCACCGACACATGGTATATGGATGAAAAGGTGTACATCTCGAACATTTCGCCAAAGCGTTGCATCTCCTCGGTGGTGCCTTTCCAGAAGGGGTGAATGCTGTTAAAGGTGTATTTGAAATCTGATTGTACATTGTACAGGTGCGCGTAGTAGTACCATGCAACGATCAGCACCGGAACCATCAATAATCCAAAGACCTCTCTAAGCGGTTTCTTGAAGAGCTTTTCGCGACCAAGGGTCTTGATTCCCAAAACTTCCATGCAAAAAACAAATGCCAAAAACACAAAAGCAATCAGGCTCGATACCTTGAGCAAGCCCGCCAGTGCAAAGAGAAGTATACTGCCAACGAACCACCCAATTTGCCCTTTTAGCCGATACATTAGCAGTGAATACAGGGCCATCAGCACAAATGAAAAGGCAGGAACATCGGTAAGAAAACTCACGCCGTAGTACACATAAATGGGAGAGGTGAGCATCAGAAAACTGATCCATGCCGGCCAGAATTTGCTACCAAAAAGCAAGGTGAGTGAGCGGTAGAACGACCAGATTCCCGCCAAAAAAATGATGAGGTAAAAAAGCCTGAAGCTGAGGTACGACTTTCCGAATACCTTCCAGAAGCCTGCCACCATGTAATACAGAACCGGAAATTCCCCTGCCGACTTCCCGGTCGTATAGTTATGCCCAAGTTGAATATGCATTTCTGGCTCCAAAAAAGGATTGCCCGTGTAGTAATGGTGGGTAATAGAGAGGCAATCGGCCTGACGCCACATGTGCGTACGCATCATCCCTTCGCCAAGCATGGGGGTAAGGTACAACAGTGAAAGAAGCACCATTCCGGCCAAAACAAGCCTGTCCGTACCGAGAGATTCGATCATCAGTTCCGCACGTTGTAAGAAATGGCATTTCAAAGCCTTCATGGGTTGAGGTTGGTTTTTTAGGGCATCAATATTACAAGGTATTTGGGTTGTTTTGACGTAACACAGGTACTTTTTGAGGCGCGGGTATTAAACCCATGTCAACCCGTCACAGATTTCCTACCTTTGCAGCTTCCGGCCAGAGACTTGACCGGCCAAGCAGTTTGCCCCATGAATATCGACGACCATACCATAGACCACCTCGCTAAACTATCGCGCCTGACCTTTGCGCAGGAACAGAAAGGACAGATTAAGAGTGATTTGCAAAACATTCTGAATCTCGTGGACAAGCTCGGTGAGCTAAATACCGAAGGCGTGGAGCCGCTCATCCACATGACGGAGCACATCAATGTGCTTCGCGATGATGTGGTGAAGGAGAGCATCACCCGTGAGGAGGCACTGCGCAACGCACCCAAAAAAGACTCCGATTATTTCAAGGTACCCAAAGTGATTTCCCAACCCTCCCAATCATAACAAGCCATGGCTTCGGTTCGTCAGGAAAAAATTGCCAGTTTGATTCAGCGCGAAATGGCGCAGATCATACAGCGTGAGTCGGCCCATTTCGGCTCGGGAGTGATGGCCTCCGTTACCGTGGTGCGCGTATCACCGGACATGGGCTACGCTAAGGTGTACCTCAGCTTGTTTGGCGCCAAAAACCCCGACGAGCTGATAGAACAGGCCAACCGCGACAAAGGCTTCTACCGAAAATTACTGGGCGACGGCGTGGGAAAAGTGCTGCGCAAGGTGCCCGATTTGCGGTTCTTCCTGGACGACTCACTCGATTATTCTGAGCAGATTGACGAACTGCTGCAATAGGCTCAGCGGGTGAATTTTCCGTTTTACATAGCCCGTCGCTACCTCTTTTCCAAAAAGTCGCACAACATTATCAATGTCATTTCGGCCATCTCGCTGTCGGTAGTGGCAGTGGTCACCATGGCCATGATTATTGTGCTCTCGGCCATGAACGGCATTGAAGGTCTGGTAAAAAACCTCTACAGCATTTTTGAGCCGGATATCACCATCACACCCGCGCGCGGAAAAACCTTTGAGTTGGATGCCGCCGACACGCTGGCAATCGCCAACCTGCCCGGTGTGCGCTATGTGCTCCCGGTAATAGAGGAAAACGTACTAATCGAATACGGCGGTGCGCAGCGCATTGCCACGCTGAAAGGTGTAAACGACAACTACGCCGATTTTACCCGACTTGATTCGGTGTTAGTTGATGGCTCCTTTATGTTGCACGACCGCGGACTCTATTTCGCCATGGTGGGCTACGGCCTGAAGTATGAATTGGGCATGAACCTCTATCAGGCGTCCATGCGACCGCTTAAAGTCTTTGCGCCCATTCGCGGAAGACGCATCAGCCAAAGTCAGGAGCGGGCCTTTAACCGAAAGGACATGATGATTGGCGGCATTTTCAGCATCAGTCCGGATTTTGACAACCGCTATGTGCTGGCCTCCATGGATTTTACCGCAGACCTTTTCGGTTACCACAATGAGCGCACGGCGTTGGAGATAGGGCTGCAACCCGGGGTGGATCCGCGTCGCATGCAGCGCACCTTGAGTGAGCAAGTGGGCGATGACTTTGAGGTGAAAACAAGGATGCAAAAAAACGAGCTGATTTTTCAGACCAACCAGAGCGAGAAGTGGATTACGTTCTTCATCCTGTCGTTTATTCTGCTGATTGCCTCCTTCAACATCATCGCTTCACTCACCATGCTTATTATTGATAAGAAGAAAGACACCTTTGTTTTGAGCAGCATGGGGGCATCGCGCGCGGCCATTCGTCGCATCTTTTTCTACGAGGGTGTGCTCATCAATGCCATCGGGGCAGCATTGGGGTTAGGGCTGGGCTATCTGTTCTGCGTACTGCACTTGCAAATTGGTTTGATACCGCTCGAAGGAGGAATCGTCCCTTATTATCCCATGGAGATGTTGGCCGGTGATTTCTTCGCGGTGTTTGGCGTGGTGATGCTGGTAGGAGGAATCACCAGTTCGGTGCCTATCTACTACTTTACCAGAACCATGCAGGCGTCTTAATGGGCTGGTATTACATGCGGGATGCTATTCCGGATTCATCGCCTTGTCAGGAGGGCAAAATGCACGCAGAAAAAATCACGATTAGCAACCCTCATATTTTGGCGGTTATCAAAAATAGTTCTACCTTCGCAGCCCGATTTTAGGAAGGAGTAGTTTTTAACAAAGCATTGTTGACGTGAACACCTTAAGTTACAAGACCATTTCGGCCAACCGCAACACCGTAAAGAAAGAGTGGGTGTTGGTAGATGCCGAGGACCAAACGCTGGGTCGTTTGGCCAGTAAAGTTGCCAAAATCATCCGCGGCAAAAACAAGCCCGATTACACCCCGCATGTAGATTGCGGAGACAATGTAATTGTGGTAAACGCCGAGAAGGTGAAACTGACCGGCAACAAAATGCAAGACAAGGTGTATCTGCGCCACACCGGTTACCCCGGAGGTCAGCGCGAGCTCACTGCACAGCAATTGCTTAATCGCAAGCCCATTGCTCTGGTAGAAACTGCCGTTCGCGGTATGCTTCCCAAGAACAAACTGGGCAGCAAGCTCTACACCAACCTTCACGTGTTTGAGGGCCCCTCGCACAACCACGAGGCGCAAAAGCCCCGCACCATCAACCTCGACGATATTAAATAAGAAACAGCGATATGGATATCAACAACAAAACCGGTCGCCGAAAAAATGCAGTAGCGCGTGTGTACCTCAAAGAAGGTAACGGTAAAATCACCGTAAACAAGCGTGATGTGTCGGAGTACTTCAACACCATGATTTTGCGCTACCGCGTGAACCAGCCCTTTCTTCTTACCGAAACCGAAGGGAAGTTCGACGTGAACGTAAACGTACACGGTGGTGGTTTTACAGGTCAGGCGGAAGCCATTCGATTGGGAATTTCACGCGCACTTGTTGAGCGTGACCCTGAATTCCGTCCGATGCTTAAAGTCGAAAGCCTCCTGACCCGTGACCCCCGTATGGTGGAGCGCAAGAAATTCGGTCAGAAGAAAGCCCGTAAGAAGTTCCAGTTCAGCAAGCGTTAATCCACTGCGGATTATCGTTGGTTTAGCATCCAAACCGGCAGGACTGCGCAAGCACTACCTGTCGGTTGCACTTCAGAGAACGTAAACCTAAATTAAACACACATAATGTCACGTACCAATTTTCAAGAGCTTCTGGAAGCCGGAGTACACTTCGGTCACCTTAAGCGCAAGTGGAACCCCAGCATGGCTCCCTACATTTTCGGAGAGAAAAAGGGAATCCACGTAATCGACCTCAACAAAACTGTACACAAAGTTGAAGAGGCGGCCGCCGCGATGAAGCAAATTGCCAAGTCGGGCCGCAAAATTCTTTTTGTTGCTACCAAAAAGCAGGCTAAAGACCTCGTTGCCGAGCGCGTAAAGACTATCGGAATGCCTTATGTAACTGAGCGCTGGTCGGGTGGTATGCTCACCAACTTCGGAACCATCCGTCGGGCGGTGAAGAAAATGAGCACCATCGATAAGATGCAGACGGACGGTACTTTCGATAACATCTCAAAGCGCGAAAAACTTCAGATTCTTCGTCAGCGCGAGAAACTCGAAAAGAACCTCGGTAGCATTGCCGATATGAACCGCATCCCCGCGGCTATCTTCATCGTGGACATCAACAAAGAGCATATTGCTCTTGAAGAAGCGAAAAAGCTCAACATCACCACCTTTGCAATGGTGGATACCAATGCAGATCCCAATCTGGTTGATTTCCCAATTCCGGCCAACGACGACGCCACCAAGTCAATCGCCCTCGTCCTTGACATCATGATCAAGGCTGTTCAGGAAGGAATCGGTGAGCGCAAGAACGACCGCGACAAAAAAGAGGAAGCTCCTGCTGCTGAAGCCGCAGAAGCCACCAAAGAATAACCCGCAAAAAATTCAGGAAGCATGAACATTACTGCTGCAGATGTAAATAAACTGCGCCAACAAACCGGCGCAGGTATGATGGATTGCAAAAAGGCGCTCGTTGAAGCCAACGGCGACTTTGAAGCTGCTGTGGATATTCTCCGCAAGCAAGGCCAGAAAGTAGCTGCCAAGCGCAGCGACCGCGATGCCGCCGAAGGTCTTGTAATTGCCAAAATCACCGCCGATGGAACCAAAGGTGTGATGGTTGTGGTAAACTGCGAAACCGACTTTGTTGCGAAAAACGAAGACTTCGGAAAATTCGCCAACCAGATTCTGGACGTGGCTATGGAGCACAGCCCTGCTGATATCGAAGCGCTGAAGGCATTGCCTTTCGCCGGAAACGGTATCACCATCGGTGAGAAAATCATTGAGCAAACCGGTGTTATCGGCGAAAAAATCGACCTGAGCGGTTACGAGCAAATCAACGCTGCCATGGTTTACGCTTACAACCACCCCGGTAACAAACTGGCTTCTATGGTTGGTTTGAACAAAGGTGGAGACTTTCAGGATGCTGCCAAAGACGTTGCCATGCAGATTGCTGCCATGGATCCCGTTGCGGTGAGTAAAGAGGAAGTTCCTCAGGCAACCATCGATCGCGAGATAGAGGTAGGTAAGGAACAGGCCATCCAGGAAGGAAAGCCGGCCGACATGGCCGAGAAAATCGCCATGGGTCGCCTCAACAAGTTCTTTAAAGAGAACACCCTCCTCAGCCAGGAGTACATTAAAGACAACAAGAAAACCATCGAGCAATATCTCAAAGGCTTCGACGCTGAACTCACCGTCACAAGCTTCAAAAGGATAGCGCTCAGCGTTTAATCATTTCACAAAAAAGAGAGAATCACGGTTCTCTCTTTTTTTTGCTATCATTGGCAACATTCATTCAAAACCTACCGCAAAACACATCCCCCAATGAAATACCGACGCGTTCTGTTGAAGCTAAGTGGTGAAGCCCTGATGGGAAACCAGCAATTTGGCATAGATCACAACCGACTGATGCAGTACGCCTACGATATTAAAGCCGCATGCGATCAGGGAGTGGAACTGGCGCTCGTGGTAGGGGGAGGAAATATTTTCCGAGGTGTGCAGGCTGCCGAAGGTGGCATGGAACGCACCCAGGGAGATTACATGGGAATGCTCGCCACCATGATCAATAGCATGGCACTGCAGTCTGCGTTGGAGTCAATAGATGTGCAAACGCGCTTGATGTCGGCCATTAAAATGGAGCAAATCGCAGAGTCGTTTATCCGCCGCCGTGCTATTCGCCACCTCGAAAAAGGTCGCGTAGTAATTTTTGGTGCCGGAACCGGCAACCCCTATTTCACAACGGATTCAGCCGCGTCGCTCCGCGCCATCGAAATCAATGCAGATGTGATTCTGAAAGGAACCCGCGTGGATGGTATCTACTCAGCAGACCCGGAAAAAGATGCCTCAGCCGTAAAATACGATACTGTTACCTTCGATGAGGTGTACTCCAAAGGTTTGAACGTGATGGATCTCACCGCATTTACCCTTTGCAAGGAAAACAAGCTTCCCATTATCGTGTTCGATATGAACGCCCCCGGAAATCTTACAAAAGTGATTACAGGTGAGCAGGTGGGAACGTTGGTAGAATTTTAATTTTGTAGCCATGAACGAAGAACTCGACCTTATTTTCGACACCACCCGTGAGGCGATGCAGAAAGCCATTGACCACCTCACCACAGAACTGCAAAAAATCCGTGCAGGAAAGGCCAATCCTTCTATGCTCGATAGTGTTTACGTGGACTACTACGGTGCAAATACACCGCTGAGCCAGGTGGCCAACATCAACACCCCCGACCCCAAAACCATCTCGATACAGCCCTGGGAAAAGAGCATGCTCGACACCATTTCGAACGCCATTCTCAACGCCAACCTGGGTTTTGCTCCTCAAAACAATGGCGAAATGCTGATTATCAGCCTGCCTCCGGTTACCGAAGAGCGCAGAAAGGAATTGGTGAAAAAAGCACGTGCCGAGGCCGAACACGCTAAGGTCAGCATTCGTACGGCGCGCAAAGAGGCGAACGACGAAATCAAGAAACTGCAAAAGGACGGCCTGTCGGAAGACGCTGTTCGCGGTGCAGAAGATGAAGTGCAGGAAATGACCAACTCTTTCACCAATCGCTGCGACAGCATCGTAGACCGCAAGGAAGAAGATATTATGAAGGTTTAGCGCGCAAATCAAAAGGCTCTGGTTTTTATTGTTTTGAGTTTTCGCTAACCCCTACTAGCCTGTAGGAGGCGAAGTTTATTTGCCAGCCCCAGTGAAATTATTCACTCGGGTGAACAAAAAACACGATAAATCATTCACTAGAGTGAATAAAAATGCGCTAAAAATGTTCACTCTGGTGAGTAAAATGCAACTTTTACGCTTCTGACCACACCTTGGTCCCTTCGGTGCAGTTGGTGCAGATGTCTATTTCGGAGCGTGACCGCAGCAGCTTTTGGCGGAAGTTTCGGTACACGGGGCCGCGCCAAACCTCTTTCATCGAAGTGTTCTTCAAATCGCCCATGCGGTGCTTGGCGTCTTTATCGAAACAGCAGGGCACCACGAGACCGTCCCAGGTTACTACGCAGCCTTGCCACATGCGCCAGCACTGGTTGAGCAATTGATTTTTGATTCGGTATTTGCCGTCCTTGCCCTTGCGGTAGCGCGAGTACTTTTCGTTGGTGGGGATGAGCGGATTTCCGTTTTGGTAATCGTACACCTGCGCGGTTTTGAAAACCACCTGGTCCACACCGATTTCTTCGCCTAGTTTCAGCACATCGTCTATCTGATGTTCGTTGGGCTTCACCACCAGAAACTGAAACACCACCAGCGGTTTAGATGCATT
>SKUL01000198.1 GCA_007129985.1 Flavobacteriales bacterium | reverse complement strand
TAAAAGTTTCGGTTATTTGTTGGTGGGATTGGTGAAAACATCTATATTTGCCCCTCCAAAATTTTGGGATAACAACAAGTACTATGGCGAATCATAAATCAGCGCTCAAGAGAATCCGTCAGAACGAAACCCGTCGTCTGCACAACCGCTATTTCCACAGAACCACGCGAAACGCTATTCGCAAGTTGAAAAGCACCACCGACCCCAAAGCGGCAGGTGAATTGTTGACCTCGGTAACTGCCATGATTGATAAATTGGCCAAGAAAAACATTATTCACGCAAACAAGGCTGCAAACCTGAAGTCAGGAATTACGCGCCACGTGAACTCATTATCCGCCTAGCGGACAGATTGAAACAATTGAGACGAAAAAACCTCTGCTGAAAATGCAGGGGTTTTTTTATTTTCGGGGTTCATTCTAATTTGCACACCGTGAAAGACGTAAGCAAACTTGCCATTAAGCAGTGGGCCGAAGATGACCGACCGCGCGAAAAGCTGCTCTACAAAGGAGCCGCGGCCCTCTCGGATGCTGAACTCATTGCCATTCTGATTGGCTCAGGCAACCGAAACGAAAGCGCCGTGGAACTATCACAGCGTATTTTGAAAGACACAGGCCAGAGTTTTAGCGCGCTGGCACGGCTCACGCTGCATGATTTGATGAACTATCCCGGAATCGGAGAAGCCAAGGCTATCAGCATTGCGGCTGCCCTTGAAGTTGGCCGGAGACGAAAAGCCGAATCACCAACCGAGCGCCTTAAAATTACACAGAGCAGGCAGGTGTACGATGAGATGTTTCATCTGGCCGATCTTAACCATGAAGAGTTTTGGGTAATGCTGCTGGATCGGGCCAATCAGGTGATTGACAAAATCAGGGTGAGCAGTGGTGGAGTAGCCGGAACCGTAGCCGATACCAGGATCATCTACAAATCGGCCATCCAGCGCTATGCGTCCTCTGTCATTTTGGTGCACAACCATCCCTCCGGAAACTTGCGACCCAGTGAGCAGGATATCCGCCTCACCAAAAAATTAAAGGCGGCGGGAGAAGTGCTCGAAATTCCGGTGCTCGACCACATCATTGTTACCCACCACGGCTATTACAGCTTTATGGACGAAGGCAACCTGTGAAAGTAGTAGTCTATATTGATAAACCTTCTCCGCGCGTGGCCTATGCAGTGGATTTGCTATTTGGAAATCTGCTCGGTCTCACGTACAAGGTCACCCAGAACCCCGACGACCTCAATCAATCGGGCATCTTTGGACTGAATTACTCCAACAAGGAACTTCAGGCGCATGTAAACATCGCACCGCAGGAATGGATGTTCCGCAGCGATACCCGGGCGGTTTCTGTTGCCATGGGGAAGTGGCGCGGAATGCCGGTGCTTTTCCCACACGACTGCTCTGAAGCGGGTTTCGATTGGTTGGCCGCCAGCTTCTACCTTGCCAGCCGCTACGAAGAATACCTGCCTTTTAGCCCCGATAAACACGAGCGTTTTGCGGCCTCGGAAAGCCTTGCCTACCGCGAGGGATTTCTCCGCAGACCCTTGATTAACGAGTGGGCTCTGGCCATCCATGACCTTGTTCAGGCTGCCGTTCCGAACATATCGTTCAGTCAAAAAGCCTTTCGTGCTGAGGTAACCTTCGATATTGACGTGGGCTGGGCCTATCGCCACAAAGGATGGTGGCGAACCACAGCAGCGCTGGGCAGGGAGGTGGTGTTGTTTCGCTTCCGGGATGCATGGCGGAGGTTTCGGGTGCTCCTGGGATGGGAGCCGGACCCATATGACACCTACGACTACATCTTTCAAACCCTCAACGACAGCGGTTTGGACGCCCGTTTTTTCATGCTCCTTGGTGATTTTAATACCTTCGACCGCAACAGCCATCACCGCAACGCGGCCATGATTAAACTGATACACCGAATTGCCGCTGTGGCGCGTGTGGGCATTCATCCCTCGTATGAATCCAAATACTCGCGGCAGCAATTGCGCAAGGAAGTACTTAGGTTGCGCCGCATTTTGGGTAATTCGGTTACCGAAAGCCGTCAACACTATCTTCGGCTGAATTTCCCCAATACCTACAAAGAGCTTATCAACGCCGGTATTACCGATGATTTTACCATGGGCTACGCGCAGCAGGCAGGTTTTCGCGCGTCGCTCTGCACGCCTTTCCGGTATTTTGACCTTTCTGAAAATCAGGCCACTCCACTTCAAGTTCATCCCTTTGCGTATATGGACGGAACTTTGAATCACTACATGAAACTCGAGCCTGAAAACGCCATCCAACTTGCCAACGAACTCGTTGATAGCGTGCGAAAAGTGGGCGGGACTTTCTACTGTTTGTGGCACAACAGCTCCCTTTGCGAAGAACGCGAATGGCAGGGTTGGCGACGCGTATATGAAGCAACGCTACGCAGTTGTCAATCCGGTGAGCATCTAAAAAGTTAACTTTGCCGCAGTTCTCGCTCCAAATTCATCGCATGACACCAACCAACGACTACAGCAAAACGAATTC
>SKUL01000149.1 GCA_007129985.1 Flavobacteriales bacterium | reverse complement strand
TTTCATTCAGTACGTGCGCGATGTAGGCGAGCAAATATACTACTTTGGGCTTTGGACGAATCGAATCGTGCTCATGCTAACAACAAGGATATTCAACATTTATTGTGGATTACTTTGGCAGTGAAACAAACGTGCAGCAATGGACGGTTGTACTTTTGAACAAAGCAGAAACGATGAATGCCCCAAAGCGTATTGCGGTAGTTTGCGGCGGTTACACCGGCGAAAAGGCCATTTCAATGAAAAGCGCCGAAATGGTGATGAACAACATTGACCGCCAAAAATTTGACCCTGTGATGGTTCGCATTGAGCGCGACGGTTGGTGGGCACAAATAGCCGGCACAGGCCTTCCTGTTGACAAAAATGACTTTTCAGTACCGAATCAGACTGAAACCATCCGCTTTGACGCAGCCCTTATTGCCATTCACGGCACACCGGGCGAAGACGGAAAGCTTCAGGGGTATTTTGATATGATTGGAATGCCCTACCAAACGGGCGGCGTATTGAACATGGCGCTCACTTTCGATAAGTTTCGCACAGTGTCGGCACTTCGTGAAGGTGGATTTCAGGTTGCACAGTCTGTTATCCTGAAGGACTCCGGCTCATTCAGCCCTGATGAAATTCTGAAAACCATAGACTTGCCTTGCTTTGTAAAACCCACCAACGCGGGTTCAAGTTTGGGTATATCGCGGGTGGATGCGGCAGAACAGCTTCCTGCAGCCATTGAAAAAGCCTTTGCCGAAAACTCGCACGTAATGGTAGAAGCTCTTGTTACCGGAACCGAAATTACCTGCGGTGTGATGCGCATCGACGGAAAAGCCACCGCTCTGCAAATCACGGAGATTGTATCGTACAACTCCTTTTTCGACTACGAAGCCAAGTACCGCGAAGACCGCCGTGAAGAAATCACCCCGGCCCGCATTTCGGAACAGGACTTTGAAAAATGCCTGCGAACCTCCGAGGCTATTTATGACTTTCTGGACTGCCGGGGCGCAGCAAGGGTTGATTTTATGTTGAATGAACAAGGGCTTTTCTGCATCGAAATCAACACCGTACCCGGCATGTCGGAAGTGAGTATCCTCCCCCAGCAATGCGAGGCATACGGAATGAGCAAAACAGAGATGATTACTCACATGCTGGAAGGGTAAGCCCGAGTGTCAGGCCTTCCGCAAATCAAAAAACACCACCGGTTTTCTGCTCATTTCCGGAAACTTACGGCGCTTGATTTCGGCGGCTTCGCAAAACACAATGTCGGGGGCCACACGCAACCTCGCCCTGAATCGGTCTTTAATCACCTTGATGAACTTGTCGTCGGTTCGCGATGACGCCAAACAAACCCTGATGGCATCGGTGCCGAGTTCATTGGTATAAACCTCCACGAGGTAGTCGTCCACGCCGTCAATATGGTGAAGCACATCATACAGCGCAGGCGGGTACAGCGTGGTTCCTTTGAATTTTATCATCTGCTGCTTGCGGCCTACCACCGGACTCAAACGCATGGTGGTTCTTCCGCAAGTGCATGGCTCGCGGTGCGCAATGCAAAGGTCACCTGTTTTGTAACGCAACAGCGGCGTGCCTTCCACTCCGAGGGTTGTAATGACCACCTCGCCCACTTCGCCGTCGGCAACGGGCAAGTGCTGGTTGTCCAACAACTCCACCACGATAAGCTCGGGCAGTTGATGCCCACCCACACCGTGTTCGCATTCCGTAAAGGCGGTTGACATTTCGGTGGAAGCATAGGTGGTGTGTAAGGCGATAGGCCAGCATTCAGCGATGCGTTGCCCCAATGTATTGAGCAAAAAATCAGCGTTGCGCAGGGGCTCACCGATGCAAATCGCCTTTTTCACCGAACTGTTCCGAAAGTCAATGTCGTGCTCCTTGGCGTAGTCAATCATCTTCACCAAAAAAGAGGGAACCGCCACCAAAACCGTGGGCTTGAGCCGCAAAACAGAATCCCACTGCAATTCGGGCATTCCCGACCCTACCCGCACCACACCGGCTCCCAACTCACGCGCACCCAGAAAATATGCCATGCCTGCCATAAACCGGCGGTCAATGGTGGTCATAAGCTGAAAAACATCATCGCTGGTACATCCTACCACGGCAAAGGAGCGTGCCTCGTTGTAGGCCAGTCGCTGTAAATCGTTCTCTGTGAGCGCCACCACCACAGGGTCGCCGAGGGTGCCGCTGGTGGTTACGTAGTCTATAATCTGTTTTCGAGGTACACAGAAAAAATCTTCGTTGTGCAAATGCAGGTCTTCTTTTGTAGTTACCGGAAGTTGCTGCAAATCAGATACACTTTGAATATCCTCTGCGCGGATGTTCAGGTCGGCAAAGAGTGCGCGGTAATAGGGCGAGTGCTCTGCCACATAGGATACCAGTTCGCGCAGTTTCTCATCCTGCAAGCGCGCAATCACATCAGAAGCAGCAAAGTCAATATTATCAGGCACGTTACCTTCTTTCATCGTTGGGCTTGGTCAAGCAAATCGTTTAAATCTCTTTTCACCGAAGCATACGGCAATGGTT
>SKUL01000233.1 GCA_007129985.1 Flavobacteriales bacterium | reverse complement strand
GCAGTACAGATCATCACTGTACAGCCCGGCGATGAAAGCGACATGCCACAGTTTGATCTTGCCAACCAGGTGGAGATTCCTGCGGTATCGCTCACAGCATTCCCCAATCCGACTGCTACCCGCACTCAGTTCACCTTTGAACTGCCCTTTGAATCTCGTGTGAGACTTGAGGTGTTCAACATGGACGGTAAGCTGATGCAGGCTATCTACGAAGGTGACGCCTTTGCTAACCAAGAGTACTGGTTCCAGTACGACGTGAGTGGACTTGCAAGCGGTATCTACCTGTACAAACTCACTACCAACGAAGGTGCATACGTTGAGAAATTGATGATTGCACGCTAAGTTGTAAGTGTTAACCAATCCTGAAAAACCCCCGTTCCTCAGTGGAGCGGGGGTTTTTCGTATTGACAGCCGACATTCTTGTGAGTAGAATAGTTAATTTTGGATATGGCTCATTTAAGACTATTTCTCCTGCTTCTGCTTCTTTCGCCCCTACTGGAATTACATGCTGCGAAATCGCAGCTGGCTCAACGAATAAGGGTGTTTATTGAAAACAAACCCGAGGGTCAGAAATATAAAATCAACGGAACCCCACTATACTCTTCTCAGGTACTACCGCGGTTTTATGCCAATCGCGCCTTTGAGCCGGCTTGGTTCAATGCCCAAGGCGAGTTGAGGAAATCGGCATTTGCCATGCAGGCATATATCGGCACTGTTTGGCGACACGGACTCACCGACAAAGCCTACCACTCAGACAAACTTGAAACCCTCTTTGAGAAGTATAAGATCAACGCGGAAGCAGACACGAGTTTACTCACCACAATAGACCTGTTGCTCACGGATGCTTTCATGATACTCGGCTCTCACTTGCATCAAGGTAAATTACACTCACAGACCATCGAAGCCACCTGGAAAATTCAACGAGACGCCCCCGAGCTGATGCTGGACGAAAAACTTGAATACGCTATTTCCATGCAAGAGGTACCTCAGACACTCGAAATGCTCGCACCGGGAGATTCAGCCTATCAATTCATGGTTCAAAAAATTGAATTCTTCTACTCAATGCTAGATGAGCCATGGGAAATTATTCGCAGTGAAAGAAAAATTGAACCGGGCGATTCCTCCGACAACATCGTAAAAATCCGGGAGCGTCTATCCAGACTGCTGTACAATCCGGGAGATACGGCATCTCAGAAATACGATAATGAACTGCTCGCCACAATCAAAAGTTTTCAGTCACACAGGGGGCTTCATCCCGATGGTGTCATCGGGCCTCGTACGCTGTCATTCCTCAACACAACTCCGCAGGAATACATCAACACACTCAAGGCCAATACAGAGCGCTACCGGTGGTTATCTGAGTTCCCTGAAGAGCGTAAAATAATCGTGAACATCGCCAACTTCAGGATTGATTTTATTGATCACGGAGACACCCTATTCAGCAGTCGAGCCATCGTAGGCAAACACTATCGGAAGACACCCGTTTTCAATGAAACCATGACGTACATGGTACTCAGCCCAGATTGGGTGGTACCACCTACCATTCTTCGAGTAGACGTATTGCCTCAACTGAAAAAAGGATCCGGCTACCTTAACGAAAAAAACATGCAAATTATCACACCTTCGGGCAGACCCGTTTCTTACGAGAGCATCAATTGGTCGGAGGTGACTGCGAGGAATTTCCCCTATATGGTGAGACAATTACCGGGCGCGCAAAACGCGCTTGGGCGGGTAAAATTCATGTTCCCCAACAGCTACAATGTATACATTCATGACACACCTTCCAGAGAACTGTTTGACCGCGAATCCAGAGCATTCAGCTCGGGCTGCATTAGGATTGAACGTCCATTGGAACTAGCGGAACTGCTTCTTGCAGATCAGCCTTCGTGGACTGCTCAGCGCATCAGGAACGTAGCGCTAGCAGGCAGAGAAACCACAGTGCGTCTGAAGCAGGGTATTGAGGTGTACCTCACCTACTTCACTTCATGGGCCAGGCAAAACGGAGTGCTGGAATTTCGAGAAGATATCTACCAGCGCGACGAGGATATTGTTCGCGGACTTGAAGGGGTCCCTTCGTGGTTGTAGCCGAAAAGGCCTATAAATTGTTACCACAGAGGATTGGAGAACCCGTCAGATACTCATCATCGGGTGCGAAGATGAACAGGCAAACTCCGTTGGCAATTTGCCGCAGCACATCCTCATGGCCTTGAGTTGGAATAGACGGACAACCAAAACTGCGACCAAGGCGACCATGTACCTCAACAAATGAAGGATCTGCATATTCTGCAGAGTGCATCACAACAGCTCTTTCGCGGGCCTTGTCGTTGAAATCAGGTTCAAGGCCGTCAAGTCTCAATGAGAGTCCGTGCTTCCCGTGGTAATTTTCGGCTGTGGAATAAAACCCGAGACTAGACGCATAAGAGCCCGGCTCATTCGAAAAGCTCCGAGCCCACAAATTTCCTGAGTTTCTACCATGCGCGACAAGAGAAGTATGCACAGGCTCTAAAGAAGAAGGGTTCAATATCCACAACCTCTCTGCATTGGAAGGGAGGCTGAAATCAATGATGCAAACAAGGTCATCTCGGAGTATATGTCCTGCGCTGAGCAATTTTTCAAATCCTTCCAGACCAGTATCCAAAGCCTCTTCACTCAAACCTGCTTCAAGAAGCCGAACCCGCATTGCTGCGCGTTTCCCCACCCCCTCTTCAAGTGTAATTTCTTTAGAATCTGATTTTTTCGAGAAACTCCAGGGTGTGAAGAAGTGAATAACGGCCGTGGAAAAGAGCGTGAAGGAGACCAGAAGTAGTGTTTTCATTTGGAAGAGCAGTGCTTACAAAGATAACGATGAGCAAGCTCATTTTTATACGAGTTGCGGCCTAAAAAAGTTAAATAGCCCACTCGGAGAGCAAACCAATTATGGGTTTAAAGGCTTCCGATGTACTTCACAAGATCCGCGGTTCGAGCGGCATAGCCCATCTCATTGTCGTACCAGCTCACAACTTTCACGAGTTTTCCATTTGCGCGGGTGAGGTCTGCATCAAAGATGGATGAGTGAAGGTTTCCGATGACATCTGTGGACACGATGGGGTCTTCGGTATACTGAAGAATGCCTTTGAATCGCTTTTCAGCTCCTTCTTTCATTATGGCATTGAGTTCTTCAGCAGTTGTTTCCTTCTGCAAAATAGCTGTCAGGTCTGTTAAAGAACCCGTGATGGTTGGTACCCGCGTTGCCATGCCGTCCAGTTTTCCGTCAAGCTGAGGTAATACCAGCCCAACCGCTTTTGCAGCCCCCGTGGTGGTGGGCACAATGTTGAGAGCAGCAGCGCGCGCACGGCGCAAATCTTTGTGGGGTCCATCCTGAAGATTCTGGCCGCCAGTGTATGCGTGAATGGTATTGATGTAACCCTTTTCGATTCCGAAATGCTTATCCAGCAAAGCTGCAACCGGGGCAAGGCAATTGGTGGTACAAGATGCATTGGAAATGATTCTGTGCTCAGGTGTCAGCTCATGGTGATTGATTCCAAAAACAACGGTCTTCACCCCCGCACCTTTTCCGGGGGCACTGATAACAACCTTACCGGCGCCAGCTTGCAGGTGCTTGCCGGCGTCCTCCTCGCTCCTAAAAACACCTGTACACTCAATCACAACATCTACCTTCAGAGCTTCCCACGGAAGCGCAGAAGGATCTTTTTCACTATAAACGGGGATAGACCTTCCATCCACCACTAAATTAGAACCACTTACGTTGACTTTTCCGGGATAAGCTCCCTGACTGCTATCATATTTGAGCAAATGCGCCAATGTGGCGGGGGTAGTTAAGTCATTTACGGCCACCACATGCATGTCTTCCATCTGTGCGAGAAGTCTCAGGGTTAGCCTTCCTATGCGTCCGAAACCATTGATTGCAATATTCATGGCGGTTTGATTAAAGGATGCTTTGAATGATTCTTTCCATGCTGTAGCCCTCTGCCTCTGCCTTGTAATTCCGAACCAGCCTGTGGCGCAGAATGGGCAGTGCAATATCCTGAACATCTTGAATATCGGGGCTGTACTTTCCGCGAATGGCAGCCATACACTTGGCTCCTACCACCAGATACTGCGATGCACGAGGCCCGGCACCCCAGGAAATGTATTTCTTCACGATGTCATCGGCGGCATCGGTTTCAGGGCGGGTTTTGGAAGCCAGACGAACAGCGTACTCCATCACGTTGTCTGACACAGGAATCTTACGAATAAGGTTTTGAAAGAAGACAATTTCCTCGGCGTTGAGAATCGGATTGAGTGAAACCGAATGATCACTGGTTGTGGTTTTCACCACATTCAATTCCTCTTCAAAGCTGGGATAATCTACCCAAATGTTGAACATAAACCTGTCTAACTGAGCCTCGGGAAGTGGATAAGTTCCCTCCTGCTCAATGGGGTTTTGCGTAGCCAAAACGAAAAACGGCTCGGGCAACACATAGTTCTGGCCTCCGGCAGTAACAGCCTTTTCCTGCATAGCCTCGAGCAGGGCCGATTGGGTTTTAGGAGGTGTGCGGTTGATCTCGTCAGCCAGAATGATATTGGCAAAGAGCGGCCCCTTTACAAAGCGAAATTGCCTGTTCTCGTCCAGAATTTCAGAGCCTATGATATCCGAAGGCATCAGATCAGGGGTGAACTGAACCCGGTTGAAAGAAAGACCCAGTGATTTCGCAATCGTGTTTACCAACAGGGTTTTTGCAAGCCCCGGAACACCAACCAGCAAACTGTGGCCACGGCTAAAAATGGAAACAACCACGCGCTCTATTACATCTTGCTGACCAACGATAACCTTTCCGATTTCGCGGTTTAGTTCCTGGTATTTCTCAACGAAGCGATCTACCGCCTCAGCATCCGACAATTTCGTAAGCTCTTCCATTAATTTGTGTTATCTGGGATTTTTGCCCAATCATATTCGAAAGGACAACTGTGAAATGATTCGTCAATATCAATATAGGTCACCCGTATTCTGTTGTGAATCCACTCACTGATGGCTTCACCGCTCATCTGACCGCGAGCTGCTTCCTGAATAATCTGGTAGTCGTCGCGCAGATTCGCCCTATGAGGTTCTGTTCTTAGCCTTAACTGAATAAGGCGGTATGCCTTTCGGCCATCACGGCGTTGAAAAAAGGCCGGATTGGAGACCTCACCAACCTTCATGGTATCTATAGAGAGGAATATCTGAGGGTCTAATTCACTCATTTCAAAACGACTGGAACCCGTTGCAGGGTTGATAATATTTCCGTTCTGATTCTTTGAGTCTTCGTCGTCTGAGTAGCGCACTGCAGCCTGGGCAAAGGTCAATGAGTCGGTAATTATCAACTTGCGGATATCTTCCAATTCGGCTTTGGCCTTCATCAGGTCGGCCTGGCTAACGCGAGGCTTGAGCAAGATGTGCCGGGCGTTATACTTTTCGCCCAACTTCTCCATAACCTGCATGATGTGAAAGCCGTATTGGGTTTCAAAAACATCGGAAATCTCACCTTCTGCAAGGGATAGAGCAACCGCATCAAATTCAGGAACGAAAGTACCTCTGCTTTGCATGCCCAACTCCCCTCCTTTAACAGCTGATCCGGGATCTTCGGAATAAAGCACCGCTATGGTCGCAAAATCTTTTTCTCCACTAAGTATTTCATCCCTGTATTCGCGCAGCTTATTCCTTACTCTTCGATTTTCTTCGAAATTTTCCGGTGGATACTTCACAATGTGCGCCACCTCAACCTGGGCATTGATGAAGGGCAAGCTGTCTTCGGGCAGTTGGTTGAAAAACTCCCGTACTTGTGATGGGGTAACTTTAACATCCTGAGTGATGCGCTGCTGCATCTGCTGCACCACCATCTGCTTGCGGAGCACTTCAGAAAATTCTTCTTTGATTTCATTCAGAGACTTGCCGTAATATTCCTCAAGCTTTTCGCGCGAACCGATTTGCTCAATGAATACGTTGAGACGCTTATCCATTTCAGATTGAATCTGTGCTTCTGATACCTCAACGCTATCTACCCCTCCCTGGTGTAAGAGAAGTTTCTCATAGAGCAGGTCTTCCATCACGCCGCAATCCGCGTCTTTTGACATTCTCATTCCCTGCGAACGCATTTGGATTTTTTGGTTCTCGAGGTCTGAGCGAAGCACAATCTCGTCGCCTACAGTAGCAATAACCCCATCAATCACCTTTATTTTGGAGGTTTGGGCCACACTTGTAAGCCACGATAGGGCTAAAAGCAACAGGACTATCTTACGGCGTACGATACTCAATTTGATTGTTTTTGAGGGCTGTTTCAAATAGATCTTGCCTCATGTTGATAATGAATTCTCGTTTGCGCTTATTCACGATAATATTTCGAATATCTTGCTTCACAAACTCCAAAGGCGACACGCCGTCTTTGAGCTGATATTCCAATATATTCAGCATGTAAAGGTAATCTCCATCGGGCAATTTCACGAATTTGTTTCCGCGCAAAAAGTCGAGCTTGTCTTCAGGTCTTACGGGTACCTGCCTCAGCAAATCATCGAGGTACAACCAGCGTTCTTCTTCCAGAAAACTCTTTGCTGCAAATTGCTGGCTATAATCTACGAGCTTGAAATAGTCGTCGTCGGCGTCTGATTTCATCCATGTTTCAACATCTGCCAGCTTCGGTGCGTCAGCGGCAACCTTGATGTAACGCACACGAACAATGTAGTCTTTCAATTCAAAATTTCGTTGGTATTCTTGATAGTATCGCGCGATTTCTGCGTCAGTCACCGTAGTATCCAGTTTTTGACGAATCAACTCTGTTTCGAACGTGTAAACCACCAATGAATTGCGGTAATCACGCAGTTGTGCTTCAAAATTGATTCTCTCCGGTGGCAGGTTCAGCTCAGCCTGAGAAAGCACCACATGATCTTTGAGCCATTGAGAGACATAAGCATCCGCAGCCCGGGTACTATCCTCTGGAGAAAGGCGCTTGGGAAGGGCATTGGCTAATTCCTCACGAGATAAAAAATGGTCATGGACGCGAACCACCCAGTCGGTTTTGGATTGATCCTGCCAATCGCAGGCAAAGAGCAAAAAAGGCATCACAAACACTACCAGCGCACGTTTCGCCGGAAACCGCAAAAAGGTTGGGTCGTAAGAGCTTTTCAAAAATGGCATCAGCGAATACTCATCAGCACATCATCTTTAACATCAATGAAGTACTTTTTCCTGAGTTCCTGAATCCACTCTTGCTCCAGATGGTTTTGATAAGCAGCGGTAACTAGTCCTCGAACTTCAGAAAGCGGCTTAGGTTCAGGTGGGTGAATTTTGTGGATGTGCACGAAAGCCACCTGATTCTTATGTTCAAAGGTGTCGCTTACGCCAGGCTGCCAATCAACTTTTGAGAGAAAATCGTGCTTTTCGCGTTCAGCTTTAAACTCCTCCATCCTCACACTCAGGTCAGAAATTTTATTGAGTTTTTTTCGGATGTCTTCATCACTTTTACCTTTTCGGGCCATCTTCTGGGCGGTGGCTGCTACTTTGGAGTCTGAACAGATGTAAAAAACACCTTCAGCACGTTCGCCGTATTTGTAGTTTTCTTTGTTGTCTTGATAAAAAGCATCCAGACCGGCGGAATCGCGAACGGCACGGGTCCATACCATCATGTCTGTTAGTTCAAACAATAGAATTCCATCGTGATACTCACGCATCAACGCTCTGAATTCAGGGTATTTTTCTTCGAGTTTGCTGTCTTCGTAATTGAAAACAGTTTCATCCACAAACTGCGCGTACATATCATTGCCAAAAGCCTCGAGGGAGCCTGCCGACTTTCTTCGACGTGTTTGTTTATCAGCCAGGTAGTTGATAAAATCCTGTTGGGTGTATTTTTTACCGTCCAGTTCAAAGAGCACGGCATTCAGCCTGGCACCTTTCGAAGGATCCCAGCTTCCATAATAAATATTGGTATCCAACACATTGATTACGGGCCTCAACTGACGCGGGTATTCCTTGAAGCTATACTCCTTTTTAAGCTTGTTCACAAAGGCCTTGCGGGTGATTTCTGAGCGTGAATCCTTGGAAATTCGGGTTTTAAGGTCATTCCGCATTTCTTCTTTAGACGGAACCGGCTTATAATCCAAGCGCTTGATAATGTGCCAGCCAAACCGACTTTTGACCGGCTCACTAATTTCTCCGTTCTCGGACAGCGCAAAGGCAGCATTTTCAAATTCCTCTACCATTTTTCCTGCACCAAACCAGGGGAGTTCGCCGCCTTTACCGGAGGATGAACCGTCGTCGCTGTATTTCAGTGCCAGGTCGGTAAAATCTCCTCCCGCATTTAGTTCCTCATGAACCTCTCTGATTTGCCTTTCAGCCCGTTTTTGTCTTTCAGGAGAATCGTTCTCTGAACTGCGAATCATGATATGGGCAGCACGAATTTCCCCACGGCTCGGCCGACGATCATTGACCTGCACCAGGTGGTAGCCGAAACGTGTGCGGATGGGTTGTGAAATGCTGCCAACAGGGGTATTGTACGCTGCATTTTCAAACGGATATACCATTTGAAGCGCTGAAAAATACCCCAAATTCCCGCCATTGTCTTTAGCAGATGGATCCTCTGAGTGTTGACGTGCCAATTCAGCAAAATCACTACCCGCCTTAGCTTTCTTTCGCAGGTCGGTGATTTTCTTCCACGCCTTGAGGGTATCCGACGGGCTGGCATCGGGGGCTACCTGGATAAGGAGGTGGCTTGCCTTGATTTCCTCCTTTTTTCGCTCGTAGGCTTCTTCGAGGAGTGATTCGTTCTGGGATTCGTCTGTGAGGTACGGACGTGCCAGTTGCGTGCGGTAACCATCCAATTCGCGTAGGAATTTTTGCACGGTATCCATACCGAGTTCCTGTGCTTCAAGAACTTTCAGCTTAAAATTAACAAACAACTGCATGTACTCCCGCAAGGCATCCTCGCTCACATCGGCATCCTGGTTGTTTTTGCGGAATATGCTTTCGAACTCAGATTTCGTAATCGTGTTTTCTTCAATGATGAGGATTACAGGATCGTTATCCTGTGCAACGGCGGCTCCCATCATCCCGATTAAACAAAACAACAGGGTTATTCTTCTCATTCTGTGCATCAAATCTCTGCGTTTCATCAGTTGAACGAATTTGGTTTTCCTTTAAATATTTGGGTTATCGAAGACTGTAGTTGGGGGCTTCGCGGGTTATGGACACATTGTGCGGGTGGCTTTCATTTACACCGGCAGCAGTGATACGAATAAAGCGCGATTCTTTGAGCGCATCAATCGTTGCTGCACCGCAATATCCCATTCCGGCCCGAAGACCACCGATTACCTGATACATTACTTCGTGAAGGTTGCCTTTATAAGGTACACGTCCAGAAATACCTTCGGGCACCAATTTGCTGGCGTCGTCTTCTCCCGATTGGAAATATCGGTCTTTAGATCCTTTCTGCATGGCTTCAATGGAGCCCATTCCGCGGTAAGCCTTGAATTTTCGGCCTTCGTAAATAATGGTCTCTCCGGGTGATTCTTCCACACCTGCAAACATAGAGCCAAGCATCACGCTGTCTGCTCCGGCGGCGATGGCCTTCACGATATCGCCCGTGTATCGAACACCTCCGTCAGCGATTACAGGCACCCCTGAAGCTGCGATGGCGGCAGACACATCCATGATGGCTGTGAGTTGTGGCACGCCCACACCTGCAATGATGCGCGTTGTACATATAGAGCCGGGGCCGATTCCGACTTTCACAGCACTCGCACCGGCATCCACGAGGTGTTTCGCGGCATCTCCGGTTGCGATGTTACCAACCACCAAATCAGTATTGGGATGGGCATTGTGAATTTCTCTAATCTGCGCGGCTACGCTTTTGGTATGACCGTG
>SKUL01000295.1 GCA_007129985.1 Flavobacteriales bacterium | reverse complement strand
GATGTGATGGACGTGGCCGAAGAAGAAGCCACCGAAGATTTTCACCGCTTTGGTTCGATGGCTGCCGGAGTGCTCAACCCGCTGAAAAGCCGCGTCCTCGAAATTTACAGAAAGCGCGTATTCTGGCTGTCGGTACTGGTGTTTATGAATGTGTTTTCGGGTGCGGCCATCGCGTCTTTCGAGGAAACGATTGCAGCCATGGTGTCGCTGGTGTTTTTTCTGCCATTGCTTATTGACAGCGGCGGAAATGCAGGCGCTCAATCGGCCACGCTGGTTATACGCGCTCTCGCCACCGGAGAGGTTGAACTCAGGCACTGGCTCAAACTAATGGGCCGTGAACTTGTGGTTGCCCTGCTCCTTGGCGTGACCATGGCGCTTGCCGTAGCCTTGATTGCCAGCTTTCGCGCACCTGAAATCATTCTTATTGTGAGCTTTACGATGGTTTCGATTGTCATCACGGGTAGCCTCGTTGGGCTTACGCTCCCCTTTATCTTTACGCGTTTTGGCGTTGACCCTGCCACGGCAAGCGCACCGCTCATTACATCGCTTGCCGATATTACCGGTGTGATTATTTACTTTTCGATGGCGACATGGTTGCTCGGCTAAACCTTTGGCACATGTACGTGTAGTTCTTAGCGATGTTCAAAATAGCCTGGTCGCCGATTTACCATCACCCCCTACCTCATGGGCATAAATTCCCGATGGAGAAATACAGCCTGCTTCCCGAGCAGTTGGTGTACGAAGGAACGGTATCTGAAAGCAGCTTCTTTGCTCCGGAAAGGCTTACTGAGAACGAGCTCTTGCGTGTACACGACGCGAACTATTGGCATCGACTCAAAAACCTTGAACTCACTCCTCAGGAGCAGCGTCGCTCGGGCTTTCCGCACTCGGAACATTTGATTGAACGCGAGCTGCGCATTATGCAGGGCACTTTGCAAGCTGCCCGCTTTGCGCTGGAATACGGTGCGGCGGCCAACATTGCCGGAGGAACGCACCACGCCTACACCAACAGAGCTGAGGGCTTTTGCCTGCTGAACGACATTGCCATTGCCGCCAGATTCCTGCTCGACCATCAGCTTGCCTCAAAAATCCTGGTGGTTGATTTGGATGTGCACCAGGGGAACGGAACCGCCGAGATTTTCAAACACGAGAAGCGCGTGTTCACCTTCAGCATGCACGGCCGCGACAACTACCCCCTGCACAAAGAGCAGAGTGATTTGGACGTTCATTTGCCCAAAGGTATTCAGGATGATGCCTACCTCGCCCTCCTTCGTGAGCATTTGCCGCGTATTATAGACAGCTTTCATCCCGATTTTGTGTTTTACCAATGCGGAGTGGATGTGCTGGCGACAGACAAACTCGGTCATCTCGGTCTCACCATACAAGGCTGCCGCCAACGCGACGCGGAAGTCATTTCGCGCTGCCACCAACACAACTTGCCACTGGTTATCAGCATGGGCGGGGGTTACAGTGAGCGCATTGCCGACATTGTTGAAGCCCACGCCAATACCTACCGGCTCATTGCAGAAGCCTACTTTTAGGCCTGCTGAAAAGCGTGCATTTGTGCTACTATACCCTCGCCTAATCAGCTGTACAACGTTTGCTTCGCTGTCTGCAACTTGCAGTATATTAATACAGCTGCGTTTTGACGGCTCACAGCCGCCGCACATCTGATTTTTTCAGCAGACCCTATTTTTAGACCAAGGCTAAAAGTCGGCGCGCAGTGTTATAAAGAGGTTTCTGCCGGGAGCCACCAAGCCTGAGCTGTACGGTCGGTAGCGCTGGTCGGTGAGGTTTTCTACCCCGGCGCTAACCGAGAATTTTTCCAGCAAACGAACCATCGCCTTAAAATTCAAGGTGTACCAACCCGGCGAGTAGGGGTTGCCGTTGTTGTCGGTAGCGTAAATGAAAGGCTTTTGCCGCTCCTCCTCGTTCAGATTATCAAAACTCACCTCGGTGCTGTACACAGCGTAAAGCTGCAACATGAGTTTTTCCTTTCTGAAGGTCAAACGCGTAATTCCAAAGGCAGGGGCGGCGTGGCGCGAGCGCGACAATTCACCGCTTTCCATTTCTTCATCCCCCCGCTGAAAGTTGTATTGCGACGTCAGGCTGAAACCTCCCGGAAGCTTGATTTCCGCACCCGCATTGAACCCGAAAACGGTTCCGAAAGCCGCATTTTGAATGGCAAAAACCTGACTCATTTCGCCGTTAAAGACGATGCTGTCCTGCCCGTTTACCTGAAAAGCACGGCGAACCAGAGCATTGTCGAGGTAGGTGTAAAACGCGGTGAAATCGAGTTTGAGCACGTCGCCAAAAATCCTCGAAATGTTGAACTCCGCGTTGTAGGCGTATTCTGCCGAGAGATTGGTATTGGGCACAATCACCTGTCCGGCGGTGAAGTCAAAGATTTTTCCGATGTCATCTACGTTGGGTGCCCGAAAACCGGTACTGATATTGGCGCTGATTTTCCACTGGTCGGTTGGTCTGTACACCGCGCCGATGCTTCCGTTGGTAGCGCCGTTTTGAATG
>SKUL01000161.1 GCA_007129985.1 Flavobacteriales bacterium | reverse complement strand
GCCCCACCGTGTCCGGCATCCATATTGGTTTTGAGAAGAATCAGGTTATCTCCGGTGTTTCGGGTGCGCAGCAAGGCTACCCATTTGGCGGGCTCCCAGTACTGTACTTGTGAGTCCCAATAACCTGTGGTAACAAGAATGTGGGGAAATTCAACCTCAGCAATGTTGTCGTAGGGTGAGTAGGATTTCATGTAGTGATAGTACTCCTCGTCGTTGGGGTTTCCCCACTCGTCGTACTCACCGGTGGTGAGCGGAATACTCTCATCGAGCATGGTGGTTACCACATCCACAAAAGGCACCTGAGCCACAATTCCGGCCCACAAATCGGGTCGCAGATTCATCACAGCACCCATGAGCAATCCTCCGGCACTTCCTCCCATTGCGTAAAGATGGTCGGGAGCAGCGTATTTCTCCTGAATCAGAAACTCACCGCAATCAATAAAGTCGGTAAAGGTGTTCATTTTGTTGAGCATCTTTCCGTCGTTGTACCAGCGGCGTCCCATTTCTTCTCCTCCGCGAATGTGGGCGATGGCAAACACAAATCCCCTGTCGAGCAATGACAAGCGCACCGAGCTGAAATAGGGGTCCATTGAGTTACCATAAGAGCCGTAACCGTATAGCAGCAGCGGCGCCGTTCCGTTTTGCGTGAACTTGTCTTTTCGGTACACCAGCGAAACAGGAACTTTTTCTCCGTCGCGCGCGCTTACCCACAAACGCTCCGCGTGGTATTCATCGGCATTGTAGCCGCCAATTACTTTGGCCTGCTTGAGCAATTCGCGCTCACGGGTTTCCATGTTGTAATCATACACCGACGATGGCGTGACCATGGAGGTATATCCTACCCGAACCACTTCGGTATCAAACTCCAT
The DNA here is from genome assembly GCA_007129985.1 of Flavobacteriales bacterium. Lineage (GTDB taxonomy): Bacteria > Bacteroidota > Bacteroidia > Flavobacteriales_D > SKUL01 > SKUL01. The sequence goes on along the minus strand of SKUL01000161.1, from coordinate 1,665 downwards.
ATTCACATCCAGCCACGAGGCGTATGCTGCATCCGGAAAATCAATGTAGTGCTCACCTTCACCGCTCCAGGGCATCACGCGAATTTTGGTAAGGCCGTCTATACGCTCTTCCAGCACAAGGTGATCTTTGAAAATGGCCATGCCCTCAAGCAGGGCGTCATCCCGATGTGCAACCACTTCTTTCCAGTTTTCTTTGGTGGTTTTGTCCAAAGGTGTACGCATCAAGCGGAAGTTCTCTGCATCCCAGTTGGTACGGATATAGAAGTGATCTTCGTAATGATCAATGTCGTACTCCAAACCGCGCTCGCGGGGCTGAATGGTTCGCCATTTTCCTTCGGGATTATCGGCTTCAAGCACGTGGTACTCAGCGGTAACAGAGGCGCGGGAAGCAATGATGAGGTATTTCTGCGATTTGGTTTTGCCTATGTAGCAGTTGAATGTTTCGTCTTTCTCGTGGTAGATTTCTTCGTCTTCACTCACGGGTGTGCCGAGCTTATGACGGAAGATTTTGTATGAACGAAGGGCTTCATCGCGCACCGCGTAAAAAACGGTTTCATTGTCGTTGGCCCAGGTGGCGCTTCCTACCGTACCGGGAATAATATCCGGAAGGGCCTCACCTGTTTCCAGGTCTTTGAAGCGCAGGGTGTAAATGCGGCGGCTCAGTGTGTCTTCGCCGTAAACCAGCAGTTTGTTGTTGGGGCTCACGCTCCGACCGCCAATAGCATAGTAGCTGAAGCCTTCGGCCATTTCGGGCACGTTGAGCATGATTTCTTCATCAGCCTCGAGGTTTCCTTTTTTGCGGCAGTGAAAGGGGTATTCCTTTCCTTCTTCGTAACGGGTGTAATAGTAGTAGCCGTTAAACAGGTAGGGCACCGATTGATCGGTGGGGTCAATGCGGCCCACAATCTCCTCATAAAGTTCTTCCTGCAAGCCTTCGGTAGATTTCATCACCGCCTCTGTGTAGGCGTTTTCGGCGTTGAGGTAGTCAAGTACACGGGCTGTTTGGGGGTCTGCGGCGCCTTTGTCCTTTTGCTCGTCGGTGAGCATCATCCAGTAATATGGGTCAACGCGGACATCGCCGTGCATTTGGTGTTCGTGTACTTCAACTGGGGCTACGGGGGGCAGTGGTTTTTCCATGCTTGTTTCAGTTTTGTGAGATTGCTCGCAGGCGGTAAAAGTCAGGGCGGCTGCTATCACTAAAAAGGATGAGATTCTCATTGTGATGGTTTTTCGGTTGGCAAAAGTACTGCAATGCATTGAGCTGAACATCATTTTCAATCATCCATCACTTCGCGCAGCACAGCCAGTGATTGCACAGGGCGCATACCCTCAATGTGGAGCTGGTAGTAGCGAAGCAGTTCTTCAAGTAATTGGTTGCGCAGCTTTCGGTTGAGTTGGATTGAAGAAGTATAGCTTGGAGATTCCTCGAAAAATCGCTGCAAGGTAAGAATCTCTGGACCTGAAGAACCAAAGCGCCCGGTGTGTTTGATTTCAGAAAAAACGCCTTCCTCCGGGTCAAAGCTTTGTGGGCTTTCGGTGAGTGTGGGAAAAAACCCAAGGTATCGGGTGAGTTTTGCCAAAAAGCACAAGTGAAAATTGGGGTTGAATGGCTCCAGGTCGAAGGTGAGCAAACGTGAAGTGATATAGTCAAAAAGATCTTCGTCG
>SKUL01000068.1 GCA_007129985.1 Flavobacteriales bacterium | reverse complement strand
GCACAGATGTCTGAAAGATTCACCACAATGGCTTTGTATCCCAGATGTTTCAGAGGAGTGTAAACCATGTCGAAGTGCACACCTTCAACCAGCATATCAGTGCTCAGCAAGAGTACTTCATTGCCCGCAGAAATCACGGCAGCGTCATCGCCCACGCCCATTAGTGTTGAAGAATGGTGTTTCTTCAGGCCGTCGGTAAGATGGTCAATCAGTCCAAACTCGCCAAGCGCCGAAATAGGGGTTTTGTCTTTGTTTTCAAGCATGGGGGCAAAGGTAGGCGGTTTTGGGGAGTGGTATTCAGGTGAAGTGCTAATGACACAATTTGAATTACTGGTTTAAACAATTATTGTTGCGATTACACGCTTTGACACAGCTCAATCCTTCATGTCAAAAATGAATGCTCCATCAAGAACAAAATACGCACAATGCGGAAGAACCTCTTTTTTCGGTTAACTTTCGCCACCTTGCGCATACGAGCCATCCAAAACAGGCGTTAAGCATAACCCCATGAGTCTTTACTCACAAAAACAACGTTGGAAACTGCTGCTCCTTTCACTGGCGGCAATCATCATTGGCGTATCCATGTGGTACTCCAATCTGATGGTTACCAACGTTCGGACTGATGAGCGCCGCAAGGTAGAGCTGTGGTCGCAAGCCATTGAGCAACGTGCAACACTCGTGAACTACACCAACAAGTTGTTTGACACCCTGCGGAATGAGGAGCGCAAAAAAATGGATACCTGGGCTAAGGCCACAGCGCGCATCAATGTTGCTAGCAATGAAGAACTTACCTTTTTGATTGACATCATCACCAAAAACACCACCATTCCGGTAATCATTGCCGATGCTGCGGGGAACATCGTTACTGACCACAATCTTCCCGATCATTATTCCGATGAACAAAAATTAGAGTCGCTTCAGAAAATGAAGGAGCAATACCCGCCCATTGAGATTGACATTTATGCGGGTATGAAGCAATATCTGTACTACCGCGACTCGCGCATCATCACAGAGCTTGAAGATGTGTTGGGCGATATCATCAACTCCTTTATCAACGAAACGGTCATCAACGCAGCATCGGTTCCGGTTATACTTACCGATTCTACCATGACGCGGGTTATCAGCCACGGCAATGTGAACCCCGACATTATGAGCGATTCGCTTTTGCTTCAGGAAAAGATACGCACCCTTGCTGCCGCCAACCCGCCCATTACCGTGATGTTGGGTGAGCACCGCCACTACATCTTTCACGAAGACTCTATCATCCTCACCCAATTGCGCTATTACCCCATTGTGCAATTTGTAATTATCGGACTCTTTCTGCTCATTGCCTATCTGCTTTTCAGCACTTTTCGCAAGGCCGAACAAAACCAGGTTTGGGTTGGTATGGCCAAAGAAACCGCCCACCAGCTCGGCACTCCGCTCAGTTCACTCATGGCATGGGTTGAATTGCTCGACGCCAAAGGTGTGGACGAAGAAACCCTTAAAGAGCTGCAAAAGGATGTGGACAGGCTGAACACCGTGACGGAGCGCTTTTCTAAAATCGGATCCAAAACCGAGCTTGAAAGGCTGAATATACGTGAGGTGGTGAACGCTACCCTGCGCTATCTTGCACCCCGCGTAAGCAGCAAGGTGCAGTTCAGTATTGCGCCCGACGAGGAAAGTGAAATCATGGGTCAGGTAAACGCACCGCTGTTTAGCTGGGTAGTTGAAAACCTCTGCAAAAATGCCATCGACGCCATGAACGGCGAAGGCTCCATTCATGTCGAGATTTTTGAAGAGGGCGGTTGGGTAGTGCTGGATGTAAGCGATACCGGAAAAGGCATTTCGCGCTCCAATATGAAGGCCGTTTTTAAACCCGGCTATACCACCAAAAAAAGAGGGTGGGGACTGGGTTTGTCTCTCTCAAAGCGAATCATTGAAAACTACCACCACGGCAAAATCTTCGTGAAGCGCTCTGAGTTGAATAAAGGCACCACATTCCGCATTCAACTGCGCAGTTAATGGCCGGAGTGTACTTTCATATTCCGTATTGCAAAAAGGCCTGTCACTACTGCGACTTTCATTTTTCAACCAATACCCGTACCCGCACCCTGATGGTGGATGCCATGGTGCGTGAGTTGCAACTTCGCCATAAGAGTCTTCAAGACCAAAGCATTGAAACCATCTACTTTGGCGGTGGTACGCCCAGTTTGTTGAGTGAAACCGAAATTCGAACCCTTATTCATGCGGTGGCGCAGTTCTTTACCATTGCTGATGATACCGAAATTACCCTCGAAGCCAATCCCGACGATCTTCAACCTGAAACGCTCCGCGCACTCCACAGGGCCGGTATCAACAGGCTGAGCATCGGCATACAATCGTTTGTTGACGAGCACCTGCGCTGGATGAACCGCGCACACGATGCACAGCAAGCAAAGCAGTGCATTCCGCTGGCGCGCGAGGCAGGTTTTCTGAACATTACAGCCGATTTAATCTACGGTTTTCCGGGGCTGTCAGATGCGCAATGGGACGAGAACATTTCAACGCTAATAGCTCTTGGG
>SKUL01000183.1 GCA_007129985.1 Flavobacteriales bacterium | reverse complement strand
GCAATGTGGTGAAACTTTTCTCGGGCGCACTGCTGGGTGTGGGTTTTTTGATGGCCCTGTGGGATAAACAAAACCGCGCCTTGCACGATAGGGCCGCCTCCACCGCCGTGGCAGAATGGGGCTGGGACAAAATGCAGCGCGGCGAATGGCCACCCGAAGCTGCAGTGGGTGCGCGGAGTAAGAAGTAGGTGTAGCGGTAAGGGAAGGGGTTGACTACTATGGTACGCGAAAAGATTGACTTCGTCGAATTACATATCGCGTAGCAGCGGGGAATGCATAATCCATAAATGAATGCTATTCTTCCCAAAACTCATATGGAATGAAAAAGTTCTTTGTATCCGTCATGGTCACGATGTCGGACAGCTTAATGTTTTGGTTGACGCCCCGAATTTTCTGAGCAATGTTTGCGGCATGCGGATCCTGAATATATAATCTTCCTTTAAAGTCACGAAACACCTGTTTATCAATACGTCGGTTAAAGTCCGGGAATGAATAACCTATGACTACAACGACTTCTGCCTCCGACATTACTTTATGTGCATAACCACGTGCTAGTTGGATTGCCGATTGGTCTTCCCATGCAAACTGCAATCGATTGCAATTTATTCTCGATTCTGAAAACATCATGTCTCCTATAATCCCCATACATTCATCAATCGAACTACTTTTGAAATCACTAAGAATAGGTTCCTCCCTTCGCCAATTTTCTGGATGTTCAATTTCTATTCGTGGAATTACATTCAGTTCATCTTGTGCCTCAAAGAGGTTTTTGCAACCGAAATAAAAATCTTGAAATCCCCGCTCAAGTTGACAGTCGTAATTCCAACTAATAATATTGACATTTTTTGGGAACTGAAGACCCTTATCGGGCTTGTCCAATATTGTGGCAAAGAAAGAATTATATCGCTGGTCTAAATCGGAAGTTATAGAGCTCAACATCCCTTGTTGGACTTTTTCAACTTCATTTGATTGATAGCCTAAATCTTCGAATGGGAGAACATCTAGTATCGCTTCCACATCACGCGCAGGTTTCGGTAACTGCTCAAAAATCAAATAGCATGATAGGAGTTTTTTAAGTTGTTCATATTTTTCTTGGTCATCAGTCAAAAAGTAATTTCTGGCCAGTGTATCCGGTGTTCCAAACTTTTTGAAATCTTCTATCAAAGCATAATTGATTTCCATAATTGATTCGTACTCATCATATTCAGAGTAATCGACATTTTCTAGTACGGATTTCATGAATACCTTCATCCTTGTGTGCAAATCTTTCACTGTAGGTATACTGTGAAAACTTGCCCCAGCTCCTAAATAATATGTGATTCGTTCCGGCATTTGACTATTGATTTAGATGTTTTTTACATCTTAGTTTTTTTCCTTCCGCACAAAGAATGGCCCTGAAATGCTATTCCTAACGCGTTTGTACAAATATGCAGAAATTTAGGGCAGGGTGCAGAAGACAGTTTTGAACAATCTACTCTGTTATTCCACATAAAGGCACTTGCGTTACCCAGACCGGAACCAGCACAACCTCAACCCGCTCGTGTCTCTGCACTCATGGGATTTCCTGAAGCAATCGCATTATTCAATCAATCCGTTGCGCATGGCGATACGAACCAATCCGGCAATGTTGTGAACGTCCAGTTTCTTCATCAGGTTGGTGCGGTGGGTATCTACCGTGCGGTGAGAAATGAAGAGCGCATCTCCGATTTCCTTGTTGGATTTTCCTTCAGCAATTCCCTTTAACACCTCAAGCTCACGCTCGGTAAGTTCTTTCAATTCCTCAGGAATTGCGGGGCCATCGCTCCATTGCAGGAGTTTTACGGCAGCCTCGCCCGAAAAGTAGGGCTTGCCTTCGTGCACCGTGCGGATGGCCAGCAACAGCTCGTCTCTTCCGCAATTTTTGAGCAGGTAGCCGTTAGCGCCGTCATTCACCAACTCGCGAATCATGGCCGGCTCATCGTGCATGGTGAGTACCAGTACCTTCATTTGCGGATAGCGCTGGCGGATATCCCGCGTAGCTTCGATGCCATTCTTAACCGGCATGTCAATGTCCATCAGCACCACATCCGATTCTTGATTTCTGAGTTTGTCGAGCAGGGAGGCTCCATTTTCAGCGGTTATCACAAGCTGAATGTCAGAAGCATCCTCAATCAGCGAGCGCAATCCATCGAGCACCAACGGGTGGTCATCAGCTATGGCCAGGCGAATCTTGTTCATGGTTGTAAATTTATGCGTATGGTGGCATGTGTGCCGTGTTGTGTGTCAAAATGAAGGTCGCCCCCTACCCCGCGCAACCGGCTTTCCATATTCCGAAGACCCATGCCTTTGCCCGATTCTTTGGGGTCAAAACCCTTACCGTTGTCGGATACCATCACAACAAACTGGCTCGCGTTTTTTAGCACCTGCACCTGCACTTCTGTGGCGTGGGCATGTTTGAGGATATTGCTTACAAGCTCCTGAACCACACGATACACGGCCAGTTCAGTTTCGGTTGGCAGTCGCAGGTCCTTTACCCCAAACTTCTCAAATGAGTGAGCGATGGAAGT
>SKUL01000010.1 GCA_007129985.1 Flavobacteriales bacterium | reverse complement strand
GTCGTATGGTCAGGCAAGCTATGAATCCGGGTACAACGGAGGGATGGGCTCCAACGGTCTTACCTCCGCAAGGCATGACGTGTTTTCCTCTGAATTGGCAAGCAGATACCCCGAAAGTTATGACCCGCTCGTCCCACAAGCCCTCGTGTATTCCGGTTCCAGAAAACTCACCGAAAAGGTTGAAGGCACCCCACTGGATGCGGGTAAGCTCGTGCTTTCGCCCACCCGAACCTATGCACCGCTGGTTCGCAAGATTCTTGAGGGTCACCGAGGTGCCATTGACGGTATGGTGCATTGCAGTGGCGGCGCCCAAACCAAGGTACTTCATTTTATTGAAGGACTTCGAGTGGTGAAAAACAACATGCTACCTGTTCCACCCCTGTTCAAAATGATTCAGTCCGAATCAGGAACGGACTGGCGCGAAATGTTCAAGGTGTTCAACATGGGACACCGATTGGAGATATATACTGACAACAATTCGGCTGAGGCCATGATTGAAATTGCGAAAAGCATGCAGATTGAAGCTGCTATCATCGGGCATGTAGAATCTGCTGATCAAAAAGAAGTGCGCGTTGAAAGCGAATGGGGAACCTTTACTTACCACTAAGACATGAGCAGGGAGTTGTTGAATAAATTGGGCTTTATTGTTGAGCGCCGTCAGGAGGTTGCCAAGCTCATTGTTGACCCTGAAGTGATTTCAGACCAAAAGCGATATGCCCAATACTCCAAGGAATACAAAGACCTCGGAGAAATTGAAGAAGCTTATCTGGAGTATAAAAATGTGCTCGACAACATGGATTCATCGCGCCAGATTCTTCGCGAAGAAAAAGACGAGGAATTCAGGGAATTGGCCAAAATGGAGCTCGCAGAACTGGAAGAACGACAGGTTGAGCTGGAGGAAAAAGTGAAGATGCTTCTGGTTCCCAAAGATCCGGAGGATGCCAAAAATGCCATTGTGGAAATCCGCGCCGGAACAGGGGGTGACGAAGCCAGCATTTTTGCAGGAGACCTGTTCAGAATGTACTCTCGTTTTTGCGATCAACAAAACTGGACCATCGAGCTGGTTGAAGTAAACGAAGGGTCATCAGGAGGGTACAAGGAAGTCATCTTCAATGTGAGCGGTAACGATGTGTACGGCACTATGAAATACGAAGCAGGTGTACACCGTGTGCAGCGCGTACCCCAAACCGAAACGCAGGGACGGGTGCATACATCCGCGGCCACTGTGATGGTATTGCCTGAAGCCGAGGAGTTTGATGTAGAAGTGAAAGAGTCCGACCTGCGCGTTGACTCGTATTGCTCATCAGGACCCGGCGGACAATCGGTAAACACAACCTACTCCGCCATTCGCCTGACGCACCTGCCTACGGGTATTGTGGCGCAGTGTCAGGACCAGAAGAGTAAACTCAAGAACTACGACAAAGCCCTCTCCGTGTTGCGCTCTCGTATCTATGAACAGGAACTGCAAAAGAAGCTCGAAGCCGATGCCGCGCGTCGCAAATCAATGGTTTCATCGGGCGACCGCTCAGCCAAAATCCGCACCTACAACTATCCCCAGGGAAGGGTTACCGATCACCGCATCAACCTCACTTTGTACAACCTGCCGGATGTAATGAATGGAGCAATATCCGAAATCATCGATGCCCTGAAAGTGGCCGATAACGCGGAAAAACTCAAAGCCGGAGCCGAATGATGACACGGGAACAACTGATAAATCGCATCAAGGTGCAACGCAGTTTTCTGTGTGTTGGTCTGGATAGCGACCCAACGCTCATTCCTTCAAAGTTTCATCAATACAAGAACCCTGTACTCGAGTTCAACAAGGCAATAATCGAGATTACGGCCCCCTTTTGTGTTGCCTACAAACCCAACACAGCCTTTTACGAGCGCAACGGCTGGCAGGGCTGGCAAACCCTTCAGGAAACAGTAAACCACATCCCTGAAGGATACCTCAAAATTCTGGACGCCAAGAGGGGAGACATCGGTAATACCTCCAACCAGTACGCCGCTGCGTTTTGGGATGCCATTCAAGCAGACGCACTTACGGTGGCACCCTACATGGGGCGCGACTCTGTTGAACCCTATCTTGGTAGGGAAGGGAAATGGGCCGTGGTACTGGCTTTGACTTCCAACCAAGGGGCCAATGATTTTCAGATGCTAAAGCTCGATAACGGCGACTTGCTTTTTGAGCAAGTGGTGAAGTCAGCTATTCAATGGGGTAGCGATGATAACCTGATGTTTGTGGTGGGCGCCACACGTGGTGATTTGTTCGCCACAATGCGTAAGTTGGCACCGCGACATTTCTTTCTCGTGCCGGGTGTGGGAGCGCAGGGCGGAAGCCTCGCTGATGTCGCCAGCCATGCCATAACAGCCGATTGCGGACTTTTGGTAAATGCATCTAGGTCTATTATCTATGCCGGTTCCGGAGACAGCTTCGAGAAAGATGTAGAGAGCGCATGCGTTGAATTGCAGCAACAAATGGAGTTATTGCTGCACCAGCATAATATCATCTGAAATATCTTAAATCCATCCAGATGAGAGAAGAGTTTTT
>SKUL01000179.1 GCA_007129985.1 Flavobacteriales bacterium | reverse complement strand
TGGGCGCATTTGCCAAAAACCTCGTGGTTTTTTTCGGCGCTCCATTTGTCATTCCAAAGCTTGTGGGCCGCGTTGAATCGCTCGCGGCGCGTTACGTACACAATTTTTTTCGCTGTCATAATTGTTTGCAAAGATAGTTGTTAATTGCCTGTTTGCCGCCCAAACCAATATCTTTGGGCCACTGTAAAAAACGTTCAAACATGATTGTTCTCACCGGTGCTGCCGGATTCATCGGAAGTTGTGTGCTTGGATACCTCAACCGCGAGGGATACCGTGATGTGGTGATTGCCGATGATTTCAGTGTGCCGGATAAGAAGGTGAACTGGCATAACAAGACCTTTACCGAAAAGGTTGACCGCAGCGAGCTTTTCTCGTGGATTGACCGCCATGAAAACCGCATCCAGATCATCATTCACCTGGGAGCGCGAACCGATACCACCGAATTCGACCACCGCATTTTTGACGCGCTCAACCTGCACTACTCACAGGAAATCTGGCAACGCTGCTGCAAGTACGGCATTCCGCTGATTTACGCCTCCTCGGCGGCTACTTACGGACTGGGCGAGCACGGCTACACCGACAGCCACGATGTGGTGAATCAACTGCAACCGCTGAACCCCTACGGAGAATCCAAGAACGATTTTGACAAATGGGCGCTGGAACAAAACGATAAGCCGTTTTTCTGGGCCGGATTGAAATTCTTCAACGTATATGGCCCCAACGAGTACCACAAAGGCCGGATGGCGTCGGTGATTCTGCACGCGTTTCGGCAGATTAAGGAGCACGGCAAGGTGAAGCTCTTCCGCTCGCACAATCCCGAGTACCGCGACGGCGAGCAATTGCGCGATTTTGTGTACGTGATGGACGTGGTGCGGATTTGCAAATTCCTGATGGAAAAGCGCCCCGAATCCGGATTGTACAACCTCGGCACCGGACAGGCACGCACATTTTTGGATTTGACCAAAGCCACCTATAAGGCTATGGAACTGGAGCCTGACATTGAGTTTATTGACACCCCGGAGGACATCCGCGACAAGTACCAGTACTTTACCGAGGCCGATATGGGCAAACTGCGCTCGGCGGGCTACAGCACACCTTTCACTTCGCTCGAAGACGGTGTACACGACTACGTTCAGCATTACCTCATGAACAACAAGGTTTACTGAGAAATTGGTGCAACGAACAAGGCTTTCTGATTTCGATTTTCACCTTCCGCCCGAATTGCTGGCCGAGCACCCCGCACCTACCCGCGACGGCTCAAGGCTGATGGTGGTTCATCGCGAAAGCGGGCGAATTGAACACCGCAGCTTTCCGGATATTCAATCGTATTTCGGAGCCGGAGATTGCCTCATTCTCAACAACACGCAGGTTGTTCCGGCGAGGATGGAGGTGCGTAAAAACCGCATGGACGGCGCACTTATCGAACTGCTGCTTGTGGAAGAAGTTGCCGGTGAACCCCACACCTGGAACGTGCTTCTCGACCCGCTGAAAAAACTCCGCCTCGGGCATCGCCTTGTTTTTGGGAATCACCAACTGGAAGCCGAAATTGTGGCCGAAGCCGGTGAGCGCGAACGCCACATTCGCTTTGACTTCGAAGGCTCTAACGACGAGCTTCGCGCTCAGCTCTACCAACTTGGCTGTACCCCTCTGCCGCGTTACATCAAACGTCCCGAAGTAAGCACCGACGCCCAACGCTACCAAACGGTGTATGCCTCCGAGCCGGGGGCCCTTGCTGCACCTACAGCCGGACTCCATTTCACGCCCCAAATCATGCACGCTATGGAGCAGCAGGGTGTTCGGTTTCCGCAGCTTACCCTGCAAATCGGCATAGGCACCTTTACCCCTGTGCACGAGGAAGATATCACCCAACACCAGATGCACACCGAGCGCTTTTTTCTGCCCGAAGCAACCGCCACAACCATTCGCAACAGTCTGGAGTACGGCCATAAAGCATGTGCCGTGGGAACAACCGTATTGCGCACGCTGGAAAGCACCGTGAAACAAACCGGACGGATTGCCGAACATCGGGGCAGCACCAAGCTCTTTATCTACCCGCCTTACAACTTTCAATCGGCCAATGCGCTGCTTACCAATTTCCACACGCCGCAATCTACGCTGCTGATGCTGGTTTGCGCCTATGGCGGATATGAGCTAATGATGGATGCCTACCGTGAAGCGGTCATGGAGGGGTATCGCTTCTTTTCTTTTGGTGATGCAATGCTGATTATTTAGTGCTTGTCCCTGAAGCCATTATCGGCGTTGCACCTGGGCTGAAAACAGTCGATGACTATCTTCAAGAGACATCAATCCACCCGCTCGTAAAAGCGTATGTAATCCACCTCCATGGCTTGTGGAAATTCGGTGTCAACATCGGGAGCGTCTTTGCCCGATTGAACAGCCACACCTGCCAGAATTCTCAAGCCCTCGTCAATGGGAAAGACATTCATTTTCGGATTGCGACGGGAAGCTGCGCGACTACAATCAGGGTCGCGGTCGCGAACGCCTTTGTACTGATACAGACTGCGGCGCAATTCTCCATCAAAGAACCACAG
>SKUL01000032.1 GCA_007129985.1 Flavobacteriales bacterium | reverse complement strand
AGTCCGCGGCGGTAAAGACCGGGGTGCTGGTCGCTCTGCCCGGTGTAGATAAGATTTTGTTCGGTGTCGGTGTCAATCACAAACAAGGGCTCAGCTTTACCTCCCACAGCCAGACCTTTGCGCTGACCGATGGTGAAGTAATGCGCGCCGCTGTGCTCACCCACCACCTCCCCGTCTTCGGGTGCGTACTTCCACGGCTCAACAGCCTGAAGCAATTGCTCCTCGCTCAGGGTTTGCCAGTTTCCGTTCAGCGAAATGTTGTATTGCGGGTGCGAGGCCATTACCTCAATGATGTTGCCCTTTTTGGGTTGAAGTTGTTGTTGCAGAAACTCCGGAAGCCGCACCTTGCCCACAAAGCACAGCCCCTGCGAATCTTTTTTCTCGGCGGTTTCCAACTGCAGCGAACGGGCAATGTCGCGCACTTCAGATTTCATAAGGTGCCCGATGGGAAAAAGCGCTCGCGAGAGTTGCTCCTGACTGAGCTGACACAAAAAATAGCTCTGGTCTTTGTTGGGGTCCTTGCCCGCCAGCAAGCGGTACACCTTTTTGCCGTTGAGCTCGGTTTCTTCACGACGGCAATAATGGCCCGTGGCTATGTAATCGGCGCCGAGTTGTTCGGCCGCTTTCAGAAATGGGTCGAATTTGATTTCGCGGTTGCAGAGCACGTCGGGGTTGGGGGTGCGCCCGGCTTCGTATTCGGCAAACATGTAGTCCACAATGCGCGATTTGTACTCCTCGCTCAAATCAATCACCTGAAAAGGAATGCCCAAACGCTGCGCCACAAGCATGGCATCGTTGCTATCCTCAATCCACGGACAGCTTTTGGATATGGTCACATCGTCGTTGTGCCAGTTGCGCATAAACAGCCCAATCACCTCATAACCTTGCTCCTGAAGCAGGTGTGCAGCCACACTGGAGTCAACACCACCCGATAAACCAACCACCACGCGTTTCATGCTGCAAAGATACGCAACGGCGCGGGGTTGAAATCTTTGCCGATGGAGCCATCCAATAACTCACCTAAGAAACGTTTCTTTGTGAGCCATGGGGCGAAAAGTCATCATCATCGGTCCGGCCTACCCGCTTCGGGGGGGCATCGCCAACTTCAACGAGGCGCTGTACAGGGCATATGAGAAAGCCGGTGCATCCGTGGAAATTGTTTCTTTCTCAGTTCAATACCCCTCCATGCTTTTTCCGGGTAAAAGCCAGGTAGAATCAGATACCCGTCCCGACCCGGGTTTGCGGATTCAGTCCTTGATTCACTCCTTGAACCCCGTTTCTTGGCTGCGTTCAGCCCGCTACATCAATCAACAAAAACCTGATTACGTGGTGGTGCGCTTCTGGCTGCCGTTTATGGCTATGTCGCTCGGCTCTATACTCCGGTTCCTTAATAAGGATATCCACATCATCGCCTTGGTTGACAACGCCATTCCGCACGAAAAAAGACCCGGCGACGGACTGCTTACGCACTATTTTATGTCGCGCGCTCAAGGCTTTGTCACCATGTCGAAATCGGTGTTGAACGACCTGAGTCAGTTCACGCAATCCGTGCACAAGCGTTTTATTCCGCATCCCGTGTACGACATCTATGGAGAGCCTGTGCCGATGAAAGAAGCCAGAGAAGCACTGGGCCTCAACGCCGATGATAAGCTGCTCTTGTTCTTTGGTTTTGTGCGAAAATATAAAGGCTTGAATTTGTTGCTGGATGCCATGGCAGACCCGCGTCTTGAAGCCATGAATGTAAAGCTGATTGTGGCCGGTGAATTTTACGAAGACTCCGCTACTTATCTCAGTCAAATCCAACAAAACAAGCTCACAGAACGGGTCATTCTGCACGACCACTTTATACCGGCCGAAGACATTGCGCGTTATTTCGGGGCAGCGAATATGGTTGCACAAACCTATCTATCGGCAACGCAAAGCGGCGTAACCCAGATTGCCTATCATTTTGGCAGGCCCATGCTGGTGACGGATGTAGGCGGTTTGGCTGAGATTGTTCCGCACAATCAGGCCGGATATGTATGTGAACAATCACCTGCTGACATTGCGGATGCCGTGGTGGATTTCTTTGAGCAAAACCGCGAGCCGGAAATGGCGCGTTTTGTGCAATCAAAAGCCCCTGAATTTAGCTGGGAAGCTATGGTGAATGGAATTGAAGAACTTTTCAGTAACTTAGTGAACGATGACAAGAAGTAAATGGCTTTGCGTGTGGACGGTGTTGATGGCGCTTATCATCGCCGTACCCGTCAGTGCCCAACCTATCAATGAAACCGACTCAAAGGGCAGAAAGCAGGGCGAATGGGTGATGAAAACACCTGACGGAAAGCACCTTATTTACGAAGGTGCATTTGTGGACGACAAACCCGTAGGCCTGTTTAAGCGCTATTACGAAGACGGCTCTCTCAAGGCAGAAATGAACCATCGCTCAGACGCTGTGGTGTATGCCCGCTTGTTTTACCAAGGGAAAAATCCGGTTTTAATGGCCGAAGGAAAGTATCTCAACCAGCAGAAAGACAGCGTGTGGATTAGCTACGACCCCGCCGGACGACGCAAGGCGCT